>JAENXA010000130.1 GCA_016649735.1 Prolixibacteraceae bacterium
CTTTGCCAGTCCATATCTGGAATATCATTAGTAGGTTTCATATAATTAAGGAATAAATTATATTTAGTACTATATGAAATATCATCAGAAAAAGATTTATTCCATGATAAATCAAGATTGAAACCAGGCTGCCAATATGTTTTCTTACCTTCCTCTATACCATAGTCAGTAACATCTACTTCACTACTATCATTTATATATATCATTTTTAAACTTAAAGGAGACATAAGTAAAGAAAGATCTTTATCAGGATTAAAAGCCATACCTAACTTTAGATTAACATAAACAGGAGAAACAAATTTTGAAATTACGTCTTCCCTGTTAGGATAATTATAACTATTAAATAACTGACTTTTAAAGGATACCTCTGCTGAATAATTCCATTTTTTAGCTGCCTTATATCCTATTCTGGAAGTCAAATCTATCTCGTCCTCGTTTTTCTGTAGTCGCTCACCTCCAGGCTTTATCCATCCATCATACAAATTAAACGAATTGTTCCATGTCACTTTATCTTTTACATAATCAGCCTTTCCATAAAAAGTAAACAAAAAGGAAAAAGAACTCTCACCTCCTAACTTCCACTTTGTGATTCCCGTTTGTGATAATCCAAAATTTGTTTTCCCTGATAATGTCCAAGGAGATTCTATTTTGAACTTCTTAAAAACATTTTCCAGATTAGAATAAGAAATCTTGTTTTCCACCAGTTTAGCATCTTTTGACTGGGCAGTCTTGTACCTCGACAATGTTACACCACCATCATCAATAAACAAACGAACCGATTGTTTTCCGGCATTTTCAATTCTTATGCCAAGAGAATCATTCTGTTCATTCTTTATAAAAAAACGTGTAGCTCTTGGATCATTTCTGTCTGTCCATATCTGCACAATATCACCATCGGTATTTGTGACCCTGATCAAAACAGAATCATTAGCCGCATATTCACTTAACGAACGGATCACTTTATTAATAGAATCATTCACAATTTTAATTATATGTTCATTATAACTTACAAGAAGACTATTATTTTTTATACGTATAGATCTTGTCGTATCCTGCTGTACCTTAAGCGAATAAGTATTAATATATTTATTACGATAATCCGTTAAAACAGAATCTTTATAATTGTTACGAAGACTGTTGTTATATTCAACACGTACTTTATTAAGGGAATCTATTATTTCTGCCTGTCTGGCCTCTTTTAGTGATAACGTATAATTCGCAATTTTAACATTTTCGAAATGATGAATAATCTTCTTTAATATATTTTCAATCCCCTCTAATCTTGCAGGAATAACAGAGTCTCTATTATTGATCAGCCATTTAACATCTTCTTTTGTAACCAGAGGTATATTCCCGTCTATATTTGTCAATAATCCTTTCGGAACAGGAATTTTCTCTCTTATTATATTACTTTTCACTGAACGATCAATCTTTTTTATAATTTCATGTATCTCTTTATCGGAGATATATCCTGGAACATCAAGACTGTCAGAAACATCTTCCGGAAATCTGAAAAAATAATAATTATCATATTCCGAAAGTTTTCCTAAATGAGTCAATATTGTATCTATCTTCTCATCGTCTACATAATGAAGAAGACCTGACAAATCTTTTTTTAAAGAAGAATTTTGGGAATACCAGTTCCCCTGACCTGTTACAAAATATTTCAGATAATTAATTTCTTCCTGAATAGAATCCTTATTACTAACCTGTATCGTATCATTTTCTGACGCATTGGAAAGACTTACGATAGATAAAATAAAAATTCCTATCCATAAAAATTTTATACACATATGTTTATAAACTTTATATTGTTCCCGATTACTATATAACCTTTTAATTCAAAACCTGAGACTAATTTATATTTTCTTATTCTATTTCCAATGAGAATAAGGCATTTTAGAAAGCATTGAATTACGATATTTCAAATCCTCACTAATCTCTTTCCCCACCCATACGGGTATTATCACTTTTTCTTTCTCTAAAGATAGTTCAACTTCAGCTGTAACAAGTCCCTTATTTTCCCCTTCAAAAAAATCGATTTCCCACTTTTTCCCATTATCATAGATAATTTTTCTAATTTTTTCAACAGGCTTTGTTACTGCGAGATTCATCAATTCCTTTGCATCCTCTAAAGGAATAGAATATTCAAACTCTTTTCTGGTTATTCCTTTATTCTTCCCTTTTATTGTCAAAAACGCTTCTTCTCCGGATATACGTACACGAACAGTACGTTCCGGTTCTGTACAAAGGTAAGCCTGAATCATCCTGATACACTGCTTTGCCTCAGGTATCATATCCTTATGTACAAGAAATTTTCTTTCTATTTCATTTGCCATACAGTATTCTTTTGATGTTCAAAGATAAGAACTCCATTATAAGGATTTATATAGATTTTAACTATTCACAATTTATTAATAGTCTAAAACCAATATCCCAAATTAAAGGATCCCATAATTCCATCATTTTGCCCTGAATATCCCAGCCCCAGTTCCACAGGACCAATAATTGTCTTAATCGAATATTTCAGCCCTACTCCGTAAATCGCCCGTGAATGATTAATATTATATATATCATCGCCCTGTTGTAAAGCATTAAATATAAAAGATAAATAATGATTTTTAAATAAATTAAACCTGACATCTGCAGATTCTATACAGACAAAACGATCAGCCATAATAAAAGGTGTCAATCCCCAAAAAGGAATGTGATAATCAAAAAATCCTGCATAAGAATCTCCCCCTAAAAAAGTTGACTTAATTTCTGAGAAATCTGAACTAAAGATAGCCCTTGAATTCACCTTTAAAAGAATAGCTGTATTATTTCCAACAGGGAAAATATGACAGGATCGTAACAAAAAAGCAGGCGAAAGCGTATTCAAATCTTTGGAAACAGCATCAAGTTCCCCTTTAATTGAAAAAAAAGAACCTTTATCCGGAAAATAAAAATTATTTCTATTATCAAACGACAGTGAAGTATGGACACTTGTCAGCCATATATTATCATTATCTGTTGGAAAAACATTCTGCAAAAAAGCTTCTTTCACAAAAATATCACCATGGAAATACTCTTCCTGAACAGCTGTCTTCCACTCCCAAAAATCTCCAAGATACCGACGCGAATATAATGATACAGAAGAATAAAACACATTGACATCAAATAATTTTTCACCTTCATTATAAAAATCATAATTCTGTTCTTTGGCCTTAATTTCCAGCCCTACATCAGGAAGACAATTTTTATGTTCTCTCTCAAAATTAAATTTTATTCCCGGGTTATTTGATATTTCGGCATTAACAGAAATGATATTAATCGGTTTGGAATAATTTTTCCATTCACCGTTTAACAATATTGCCACCTTATCCCTTGTATTAATATCAAAACCAACATTAATGGAACGAACTTCCTTCTTTTTGGCAAACAAAGTTAGAATTTTACCCTCTTTACTATCCGTCATACCAAAATAAATTTTATCGAAAACACCCTGCCCATATAAACGATTTATACCACTACGAATTTCATTATAAGAATATTCCCCTGGAAGTTTAAAATTTAGCATATTAATAAATTCTTCCTCCTCAGAATGACATAGACCATCAAAACGAATCCTGCAAATTTTCCATTTTTCAGGCATTTTTAATTTTTTTGATACTATATTATTATCTTCAAGATTATATATTTTTTTCAGATGCCTGATTTGTTTAACCATTCCTTCTGCGGTTCTTTCACCAATAACAATCATACTGTCTATTGCCTTATTTGAGAAACTGGCTCCGTTATAAGAAGATAAATGAGGATGAATAATAAGGTCACAAAATGACTTATTCTCCTTATCTTTATATTTGCTGTAAAAATTAGTAAGATTAACAAAAATCTTATCCATAGATTTTAAGGATTCACGATCATGATAATTGTCCCGAATATCAAGACCAATAATCACATCAGCACCCATTTTTTTTGCAACATCTACCGGAAAATTATTTACAATTCCCCCGTCAGCCAATAAAAGACCATCTCTCTCACAAGGCTCAAAAACTCCCGGAACAGCCATACTGGCATACATTGCAGTTGGCAAAAAACCATTATATATATCTACTTCCTCTCCGGTTTCAAGATTAGTTGCCACACATGCATAGGACCTGGGAAATTTTGAAAAATCAGCATTCAATTGAGAATTACCGGATATACCACATAATAAATTCAATATATTCTGCCCCCTAACAACACTCTGTGGCATCCTTATTCCTTTTTTCTTTTCACATGGCAAAGAGAACAAATAACGCTGATCAATTTCCCTGTCAATCTCAGACAAATATATTCGGGAAACCTTATCTGACAATAATTTTTCCCAATTCTGACCTCTCACAATATTTTCAATTTCCGAAGCACTGTAACCCATGGAATAAATACCTCCAACAAGAGCACCTATACTTGTACCAACAACAATATCAACAGGAACCCTTTCCCTTTCAAGAACTTTTAAAATTCCAATATATGTAAATCCTTTGGCTCCTCCACCACTCAAAACCAGTGCAACTTTAGGGCGTTTTATATTTATTGTATCTTTAACCTCTGCATGACACAAAATCCCGGAAAAAAGGGAAAAAAGAATAAGGGGAAAAACGGTTAATTTGATTTTTGCTGCCATACCTTTTATTTTTTTAACTTTATCAATATTTCCGCCAGACAAAATTTCTGAAGAATTTAAAATATTTATTGTAAATTTATAATAAATAAATATTTTATCTTTTTTTCATACCGAATATTTTTATTCTTAAAAAA
>JAENXA010000235.1 GCA_016649735.1 Prolixibacteraceae bacterium
ATTTGCTTCGCAGGCTTTCTGCATTGCCATTGCTCTTTTTGAGACAAGAGTGAGCGCATCTTCAAATGATAGAGCTTCTCCGGCAACAAGTGCTGAAAATTCACCTAAAGAATGGCCGGCAACCATGTCAGGCTTTTCTTTTAGAAGAGTTTTAAATAATATAACTGAATGAAGAAAAACAGCCGGTTGTGTTACTTTTGTTTGTTTCAGATCTTCTTTTGTGCCTTCGAACATGATTTTGGCTATATCAAATCCTAAAATTTTATTGGCCTTATCAAAAAGTTTTTTTGCCAAAGTTGATTTTTCATAAAGATCTTTTCCCATACCAGGAAACTGAGCCCCCTGACCGGGGAAGACATAAGCTTTCATAATATTATATATTTTTTCCGAACGCAAATATAGGTAATTTTTTTTATTTGTTCAGAATCGTAATGTTTACGTATATAAAAAGAAAAATAAGTTAAATTTTCACTCCTGATTAATGCCTTACCTGTAAAATATGGCTTCATAGGTTGCTACGTTGTCTTTATTGTCTGATACCGTAAGCTTGAGATGATGTGTTATTTTAAATATCATTCTTTCCGGATCAAAAGTATAAGTTATTCTTTGTTTTTTTAAGTCGTATTCAAATAAGACCCATTTGTCATCTATGATTCCTTTATAGCTTTTTATTCCCGATAAATTGTCATTTATTCTGAAACTTATTCTGCTATGATTAAGCAGTGTTTTTTTATTTTTAATATTGAGAGGAATAATTGTAGGAGGAATAGTATCGACATCAACGGTAAAAGAGCCAAAATCTCTTGCTGATGTTTCTACAAAACCGTCTGAATAAATACCTCCCAATGATTGACGGTTCCCTGATTCAGGATCAATGGCTGTTATGATTGCTTTTGATTGCAATCGCTTAGGAAGATTTTCAGGTTTTATACTTAATTGATAATAATTCTGAACAGGAATGTATTTTGACCCAAGCTCATATACAGATGCATATTTTGAAGAATTGTTATTATTTTTATGAAATTCAAGAAAGATGTCTTTATAAAATGTTCCTTTTTGAAAATTAGCTTTAATACCATTTTCTTTTAGTGAAAATGGATGATTCCATGATATTTTTATTCCATTAGGAATAGGGTGGTTAACTGATATTTTATGAGACTGAATACTAAATAAAAGGATTGACGAATTTCCATATGCATCTTTTATTTCGTATTTGATATGATGATTTTTTTCGTCCCTAAAAGATACTTTTCCATCATTCTTTAACAGTTTATAATTATTTAGCATGTTGCCTGGTTCTTTCCAGCTTTTTTGTATATGCCGAGAATGTTTAATGTACCATGGATAATCTATAAGACTGTTTATGTAACGGCCTTTGTCAAAACTAAGTTCGTTTATACATAAATCACTGATAATTGTATCATCGGCAAATAGCTTTGTTTCGTATATTCCGCATTTGTTCCAGCTTCCGTTAAGATAATCTGTTGCTCTTATGCCAATTCCGATATCTCCGTATGCTTTAATAACGTTGTTTCCTTTTAAGTGATATGTGTTATTAAAAAAAACAGTGGTAAATTGCTGTGATGTGATTTTTCCTGAAACATGACTGTCGGATGACAGAGGATAGATAATTATGGATTGTATTTTAGGAGCTATATTGTCTTTTATTCCAGGTATGTAAAAAAGCGGGTTGAGAGGGTGTTCTGTTTTTGTATCTCTTATTTCAAAATGAAGATGAGGCCCTCCGGAGCTTCCGCTGTTTCCTGTGTATGCTATTATTTCTCCTTTTTTTACCGGGAATTTGTCTTTTGATGGGAATAGATTTATTTTAAATGATTTTTGTTTGTACTGGTTTTCTTTTGCGTATTTTATTAAGATGGGAGAGAGTTTGCTTAAGTGTCCGTATACGCTTGATTTTCCGTTGGGATGATTTAGATATATGGCAAGGCCATATCCTGAGGGAGAAATATTAATTCTGGAAACGTATCCGTCTTCTACTGCGTATACCGGAAATCCGGTTTTCCCCTGTGTTTTAATATCAATTCCTGTGTGAAAATGATTACTTCTGAGTTCTCCAAAATTTCCTGACAGATAAATTGGAATTTTTACCGGTGCTGAAATGTGATTTTTTACTATATCCTGAGATTGAACAGGTAAACATAATAATGATAGAATCCCAATAATTATTAATGATTTTATAGTTCGGTTTCTTATGGTTAAAGGATGATTGATATTACAATGAATCGTAAAATGTTTGTATGAATTTTTGTTTTTATTTGTCATATTGCTGAATAATGAATGGAATATTTTTTGATAATACTCAACTTTTAGTATTTGTATAAATTAAATAACAGTATATTCCTGATATTAAATTGGACAAAAATATTAAATTTGCATTAGAAAGTATGTAAAATG
>JAENXA010000153.1 GCA_016649735.1 Prolixibacteraceae bacterium
AGAATAACAAATAACGTAAAAAGACCAGAGCCTTTACTCTGGTCTTTTTACGTTATTATAAAAACTATTTTTTGCGTTTTCCCCTGTTAGTTAACGGTACCTCCGCTTTATTTCGAACTGCTCTAACTATAAGCCATATTCCTCCAAGTACGAATGGAATACTAAGCCATTGTCCCATATCAAGAGACATGTTAGCTTCAAATGCTTCCTGATCTTCTTTGATAAATTCTATTAAGAACCGGCTTAAAAATACTAATACAAAAAATACTCCTGTAAGAAAGCCTTTTTTGTTTCTGACATTTGTCTTCCAGTAAAAATGAAGCAAAACAAAAAATGTAAACAGATAAGAAAGTGATTCATAAATCTGTGTGGGGTGTTTGGCCACCACTTCATGATTTCTTTCAAATATAACACCCCATGGTAAACTGGTCTGGACTCCATAAATTTCTGAATTCATAAGATTTCCCAAACGAATCATAGCTGCAACAAGTGCCGTAGGTACTACAACCCTATCAATAATCCACCATACCGATTTCTTTGAAACTATTTTACTCCATATTATTAAAGCAATAAAAATTCCGATTGCACCACCGTGACTTGCAAGCCCTCCATGCCATATTTTTATTATTTCTCCGGGATGCTGCGAATAGAAATCCCATCCATAGAAAAAGACATGTCCAAGTCTTGCTCCTATTATAGTTGCAACAATCAAATATATAAACAGACTGTCAAGCCATTTTTCATCAAGCTTTTCAAATCTGAACATTTTTACCATCTGATAATAACCTATAAGAAATCCTACGGCAAAAAATAAACCATACCAGCGTACTGCAAAAGACCCGAATCTAAATATTTCAGGATTGACATTCCAGTGTATAAAAGAAATTAATTGTTCCATATTATTCTAAATTAAACAAGACCACGTCCATGACAATTTTTATATTTCTTACCACTTCCACATGGACACAGATCATTTCTTCCTATTTTCTTTTCTACATGAATTGGCTGTGTTTTATGAGGAGCACCCTGACTGGCTTCGGCAGCATTTTTACGGGCGGTAATTTCAGGAGAATCTGACTTCTGTGTAGAATATTTACTCATATCCGTATGTCTAAGCCCATTAGATTCTTTTACCTGATCAGGATTTGAAATTGGAATATGACCCTTTATTAATATTGAAACTACATCCTTATTAGTCTTCTGAATCATATCCTTAAACAGATTGAATGATTCTAATTTATAAATCAATAAAGGATCTTTCTGTTCATACGAAGCATTCTGAACAGATTGTTTCAAGTCGTCCATCTCTCTTAACTGTTCCTTCCATGCTTCATCAATTGTTCCAAGTACTACTTGCTTCTGATAAGAATCAACCAATTCTTTTCCCTTATTGTTATATGCATCTTCAAGATTAGTTAATATCTGAAAAATTCGTTTTCCGTCAGAAATAGGGACGACAATATTTTTATAAAGATTGGCTTTTGTTTCATAAACCTGCTTAATCACAGGATACGCCTGATCGGCAATCATATCCATATTACGGTCATATTTCTTTATAATTGTCTGATAAATTTTATCAATAATTTCTTCAGGTTTCAGTTTCAGAAATTCGTCTTTTGTTACAGGACAATCCATAGACATTACACGCATCAGCTCCATCTTGAATTCGTCATAATCTCCACCATAATATTCGTTGACAATTGCATCAACACTATCATACATCATATTAAGGATATCTACTCCCAAACGTTCACCAAATAATGCATGATGACGTTTTTTATAGATAACTTCTCTTTGTGCATTCATAACGTCATCATATTCCAGTAATCTTTTACGAATACCAAAATTATTTTCTTCTATCTTTTTCTGAGCCCTTTCGATAGATTTGGTGATCATTGAATGCTGAATTACTTCACCTTCTTTAAGTCCAAGATGATCCATTATGCCGGTAATTCTATCCGAATTGAACAAACGCATAAGGTTATCTTCCAAAGATACGAAGAACTGTGAACTTCCAGGATCTCCCTGACGTCCTGCACGACCACGTAACTGCCTGTCTACACGACGAGAATCATGACGTTCTGTACCGACAATAGCCAGACCACCAAGTTCTTTTACTTCAGAATCAATTTTAATATCTGTACCACGACCGGCCATATTGGTAGCAATCGTTACCATCCCTCTTTTACCGGCATTGGCTACAATTTCAGCTTCTTTGGCATGTAATTTAGCATTCAGAACACTATGATGAATACCACGAATTTTAAGCATACGACTTAACAATTCAGAGATCTCAACAGAAGTTGTACCTACCAGAGAAGGTCTTCCTTTCTTATTAAGACCTACAATTTCATCAATTACTGCAGAATATTTTTCACGTTTTGACTTATATACCTTGTCTTCCTCATCTTTCCTGATAATTGGCTTATTTGTTGGTATAACAACAACATCAAGTTTATAGATGTTCCATAATTCTCCTGCTTCTGTTTCAGCAGTACCTGTCATACCGGCAAGTTTATGGTACATTCTAAAATAATTTTGTAGTGTTATAGTAGCAAAAGTCTGAGTAGCAGCTTCTACATGTACTCGTTCCTTAGCCTCAATAGCTTGATGCAGTCCGTCAGAATAACGACGTCCTTCCATAATACGACCTGTCTGCTCATCAACAATTTTTACTTTATTGTCAATAACCACATATTCCACATCTTTTTCGAACATGGCATATGCCTTAAGCAATTGATTAACAGTATGAAGACGTTCTGATTTTATAGCATAATTCTGTAATAATTCATCCTGCTTTTTAACTTTTCCATCAGAACTCAAAGAATCATCGTTTTGTATTTCGGCAACTTCAGAGCCTACATCAGGAAGAATAAAGAAATTAGGATCATTAAGGTCTGAAGAAATCAAATCGTTTCCCTTATCGGTAAGTTCAACTGAATTTAATTTTTCTTCTATAACAAAATACAAAGGATCGGTAACTATATGCATATTTTTACTATTATCCTGCATATAAAAATTTTCGGTCTTCTGCATTGCAGCCTTTCTTCCTTCTTCACTAAGGTATTTTATTAATGCTTTGTTTTTTGGCATTCCTTTCTGAGCCCGAAGAAGCTGCATGGCTCCTTTTTCTTTTTCCTCTTTAGTAACATCTGCTTTTCCCAAAAGATTTTTTGCTTCTGTCAGACACTGATTGGTATATGTTTTCTGTGCAGCCACTATACGTTCAACACGTGGCATAAGTTCATCAAATTGCTGATTTTCACCTTTGGGTACCGGCCCTGAAATAATTAACGGCGTTCTGGCATCATCAATTAACACGGAGTCAACCTCATCAACTATTGCATAATTGGGTTTTCGCTGAACAAGGTCTTTGGGATTAATAGCCATATTATCACGCAGATAATCAAAACCAAATTCATTATTTGTACCAAAAGTAATATCAGAATTATATGCTTTTCTGCGCCCGTCTGAGTTAGGCTGATATTTATCAATACACTCTACGCTTAAACCATTGAATTCGTAAATAGGGCCCATCCATTCAGAATCTCGTTTTGCCAGATAATCATTAACTGTAACGATATGGACACCTTTACCGGAAAGAGCATTCAAAAACACAGGCAATGTAGCTACCAGTGTTTTACCTTCACCGGTTGCCATTTCTGCGATTTTACCGGAATGGAGAACAATACCACCAATAAGCTGAACATCGTAAGGAATCATATTCCATACAATTTTGTTTCCACCTGCCATCCATGAATTAGACCAGATAGCCTGGTCCCCTTCAATCCTCACATCATCTTTTCTGGCAGCCAAATCACGATCAAAATCAGTAGCCGTCACCGAAATTTCTTTATTTTCAAAAAATCGTCTCTCTGTATCTTTTATTACAGAAAATGCTGTCGGAAAAATTTCGTTCAATACGTCTTCGGTTTTTGAACTAATTGTTTCTTCCAGTTTATCTATCTCATCGTATATCTTTTCTCTTTCCTGTAATTGGGCTGCTTCTACCTGTTCTTTTAAAGAAGAAATCTTATCCTCTTCTTGCTTTACTCTATCACTGATTATTTTTTTTAGACGACCTGTTTCTGCCCGAAGATCATCATTGGAAAGTTTTTTAACTCTTTCGTATTCAACCTTTATTTTATTAAGAGCCGGCATGACTTCACGCAAATCACGTTCAGATTTATTGCCAAGAAAGAATCCTAAAATTTTACTTACAAATGCCATTTAATTACCTATTAATTTTAAAAACAAAAGTAATTATAAAGAATCAGTATCTATTATAATTCCTTTCGTTTTTGTCTAATTTAATTATTTTCCAATCGAATTATAAAAAAA
>JAENXA010000187.1 GCA_016649735.1 Prolixibacteraceae bacterium
GATTCTCTTTCTTTATCAAAAAAAGATTCAACCAGGAAAAAGAAATCTATAGAAATTACAGACCCAATTAATTATACAGCTAAAGATTCAATTGTTTTATCTATGGATAAAAAAGAAGTCTTCTTATATAAGGATGCTAATGTTACTTATCAGGATATAGAACTAAAGGCTGATTTCATAAAACTTAACTTAAATACAAAAGACGTATATGCCGAAGGAGTACCAGACAGTGCCGGTATTATGGTTGGAGAACCAGTGTTTACTCAGGGGAGTGAAGAGTATAAGAGTAAAAACTTAAGATATAACTTTAAATCTGAGAAGGGTATTATTCACGATATAGATACTCAACAGGGAGAAGGCTATCTTAAAGGGGAAATTACAAAAAGAATAGGACAGAAGGAGTATATTATGAAAAATGGTAAATATACAACCTGTAATAAGGAGCATCCTGATTTTTATATTATGATGACAAAGGCAAAGGTTATTCCCAATAAAAAGACTATTACGGGACCGGCTTATATGGTTCTTGAAGATTTTCCCATTTATTTTCCTTTTCTGCCATTTGGATATTTCCCGGATAATCCAACATATTCGTCCGGGGTTATCATACCATCTTACGGAGAAGAAAAAACACGTGGTTTTTTCTTAAAACAGGGAGGATATTATTGGGCTGCAAGTCCATATTATGATGTTACTGTTTTGGGGGATATATATTCAAAAGGTTCATGGGCTTTGAATTTAAGTTCTAAAT
Organism: Prolixibacteraceae bacterium; assembly: GCA_016649735.1. Classification (GTDB taxonomy): domain Bacteria; phylum Bacteroidota; class Bacteroidia; order Bacteroidales; family Prolixibacteraceae; genus JAENXA01. The sequence goes on from JAENXA010000187.1 coordinate 752, forward strand.
ATAAAAAAAAATATAAATATTCAGGTCAATTTAGTTTTGCCTATTATATTAATCAATACGGAGAAAAAGATATACCTGATTCATACAGAACTAAAGGATTTAATTTGAGATGGAGTCACAGTCAGGATAGTAAGGCTAATCCTTATCAGACATTTTCTGCAAGTGTTAATTTATCTAACAGCAGTTATGATAAAGAAAATTCAGATAACTATGAGAATTATCTTTCTTCGACCAAATCATCAAGTATTTCTTTTTCAAAAAAATGGGAAAACTCTCCTTTTAGCATGACTGCTAATCTTTCTCATTCCCAGAATACATCCAGTAAAACTATGTCTCTTAGTCTTCCTTCGCTTACCTATAACATGACTAAACTTTATCCTTTCAGACCTAAAACTCGTTCGGGAAAAATAAAATGGTACGAAAAGATAGGAATAAGCTATTCCGGTAATATCAAAAACAGTATCACAGCACCGGAAGATTCTATTTTTAATCAGTCTCTTATTAAGGACTGGAAAAACGGATGGAAACATAATACGTCATTGTCGCTTCCGAGTTTCAGCCTTTTTAAATATATAAATCTTACTCCAAGTGTCAGCTATACCGAAAGATGGTATACTCATAAATTAGATAAACACTATTATTTCGATCAGGTTTCCAGAGAAGAAACCTTGGAAACAGATACTATTTATGGTTTTCAAAGAAACTATCAGTATTCATTTAGTATAGGATCCTCAGCTAATATATACGGTATGTATATGATTAAAAATCCTAATTCCCGAATAAAAGCTATAAGGCATAAGGTTACGCCATCAGTGAATTTTAGCTATCAACCTGATTTTGGAGCTGAAAAATATGGTTTTTGGGGAAGATATACTGATTATAAAGGGAATGAAACTGTATATAATCGTTTTCAGAATTCTGTATTTGGGTCTGCAGGTAGAGGGAAGAGTGAGTCAATGTCTTTTAGTATAAGCAACTCACTGGAGGCTAAAAGGTTGAAAAAAAATGACAAAAGAGAAACAAATACTTCAGAAGCGGGTCAGTCATTGGAAAATAATACAGCTTTAATTGATTCAACAAGTACAGATAAATTTGAAAAAGTAAGTATTATTGACAATTTGGGAATGAGCGGATCTTATAATTTTGTTGCTGATAGTATGAAGCTAAGCACTTTTTCTCTAAGTGCAAGAACTACCATAAAAGATATCTCCTTTAATTTTAGTGGTATTCTTGATCCGTATATGGTTAATTCAGAAGGCAGAAAATATAATGAATATACATGGAACCACAGAAGTGGAATTGGGAAATTAGGACGACTTACAAGTGCCAGTCTTTCTTTCGGTCTTAATTTTAATTCAAAGAAAAAAGATAAGAATCAGAGATTGGGAAATGATAAAGCTCCTGGTACAAATTCCGGTACAACTACTGAAGAACCAAAAGAAGCGCTTGTACAAACGATTTTCAACCCTCTTGTAGGTGAGCATGAATACTATGATTTTGATATGCCATGGAGCCTTAATTTAAGTTATAGTTGTAGCTATAGTCATTCTAATCCTTACGAAAAACATTCAATTAAGCAAAGTGTAAATGTTAGTGGAAATTTAGACATTACAAAAAAATGGAAAATGAGAATGACAACTAATCTGGATTTAAGTGCCGGTAAATTTTCATATACGACCTTTAATTTAACAAAAGATCTACACTGTTTTTCAATGAGTTTCAATGTTGTTCCTTTTGGAGAAAGACAAAGTTATAGCTTTACTCTCAGCGCTAGTTCTTCAATGTTACAGGACTTAAAAATAGACAAGAGAAAAAGTTGGTATGACAATTAGCTTTATACCATAATACTATTTTGTTTTCGGATATTAGGTGACATTGTTAAATTTTTTATTAACAGTTCTCTAATTTTTATACTTCATTCATGATTTATTTTCTTTTTCTTTATCTTAGCAATCTGATTTTAATTCTTCTATAAAGTTTTAGAAAGGATCCTCTGGGGTTCTGGTTATTCATTATAGCGTCTCATAAAGTCATAAAAATTTATAAGTATTAATAATTAACACTATTTAGAATGGCTATTTCAAAAAATAAAATGGTTTCTCTTAGTTACGAACTCAAACTTGACGGAGAAAACGGCAGACTTATTGAACAGACAACTTCAGAAAATCCAATGAAATTTATTTTTGGTACACAAAGGATTTTTCCTGTTTTTGAATCAAAAATAAAAGGACTTGAAGAGGGAAATGATTTTAAAGTATCTATCAAATGCGAAGAGGCTTATGGTAAAGTTGATGAGAAGGCAATAGTAGATCTTCCCAAAAATATCTTTGAATTAGAAGGTAAATTTGACGATGAGAAAATAAAAGTAGGCAACGTAATTCCAATGGTTACTGAAAATGGACAACAATTACAGGGAATGGTTCTTGAAGTTTCTGATGAATCTGTTAAAATGAATTTTAATCATCCTCTGGCAGGGAAAGATTTGTATTTTATCGGAAAAGTAATTGAAGTACGTGATGCAACCGAGAAAGAAATTGCAGATTCTACAAATGAGGATTCTTGTAATTGTGAAGAAGGTGGTTGTAGTTGTGGCGAAGGAAATTGTGATTGCGGTGAAGGAAACTGTGATTGTGATGAA
>JAENXA010000308.1 GCA_016649735.1 Prolixibacteraceae bacterium
CATAACCAACTATAAATACATTTAATTTTTTCAAACTTAACTCTGAAGATGTTATATTAGTCTTATCATTAAAATTAATAGTAAGATTGATCGTTTTAGATGCTGTTTTATTACCTCCGTCTTTTATGGTGTTTGTCATAGACTGTGAAGAAGCACCTAATGCTGCATGAGCTTCATCGAAAAGAGGAATAACAGCATGTTTTTGTTTTGATTCAGTTCCATTTTTTGGATCTCTTTTAAAAACTTCGCCTGTCAGATTGACTTCAGATTCTCTTGAAATGCTGCTTACATCTCCTGATTCTATACCATCCAGCTGAATAGCACCGGCTAATTTATATACTCCTCCATCTGCACGCAGTACAACTGTGATGGTCATACTTTCTATATAATTTTTTGTATTTTTGCTGTAAGAAATATTTTGAATATCCATTACTAAGTCGTTCATATCATAGTCTCCGAGATTAGGCCAGCAATCTTCAAACAGGTATGTGTAAACATTATAAGAATTGTTGGTTGAAAGCCATGAACTATATTTGCCATCTTTAAACATTTCTGAGTAAACATTAGAAGATGATTTAGTTATTGATTTAACTGATGTCTCTTCAAAATTGACTAAAATCTTGTCTTCTGAAGTTTCAGCCTTTTTTGTTACTGATTGCCCGTCAGGATATGTTTGCCTTATATATATATATGTATTTGTTTTTAAAATTGTTGCAGTAGCTTCGTAATCCTGCTCCGGATTAGCAATACCTTTGCTTATAAGATTAGCTTCAGGGTTTATAATAGGAATGCTGTCGAATATTTCTACTTTGTAATAATACTTGCCGTCATTTTCATGGTCTACTTTGACTGTTATATCTATATCTTTTGTAAGAGAATAGTCAAAATCTGGTGGTATTCTTACTGTATTATCTGAATCATTAATTTCCTTTTCACATCCGGATAGTATAAATATGAATGGAAGAATAAATAAATAGGATAATGTTTTAAATTTTAGCATAATTTTTATTTTTAACTATCATGTATTTAACTACAAAGATATGAAAAATA
>JAENXA010000281.1 GCA_016649735.1 Prolixibacteraceae bacterium
CGCAATAGCCTTCTGAAGTTTCATCTGAATTTCATCACCTGAAAAATAAGGATCAGCCTTTAAATTTTCAATTAGATAATCATTTATCTCCTCAGAATTATTTATATATTTTCTTTTTTTCTGACTCAGGAAACTTAAAGATTCATTAGTGGCAATTCTATATATCCATGTATACAATCCCGAATCAGCCCGAAAAGACGAAATGTTTTGCCAAATCTTTATAAATGTTTCCTGAAGAACATCATCAGCATCATCATGACTCAGAACAATTTTCCGGATATGCCAGTACAACCGTTCTTTATACTTATCAACGAGAATACGAAACGCCTGTTGTTTCTTTTTCTCATTTTTTAAGTCGGATAATAATTGCTGATCCTCTGTCATGAAATATATTTTATTCCTATATTATATCCCATTTTATTGGAATTATCAAGTATTGGAATATTTCTTCAAAAATAAGGAAAAAGAATTTAACTTTGCCAATCTAATTATAATTTGATAAAATGGCATTAAAATGTGGAATAGTAGGTCTTCCAAATGTTGGAAAATCTACATTATTTAATTGTTTATCAAGTGCAAAGGCACAATCCGCTAATTTTCCTTTCTGTACAATAGATCCTAATCTGGGTGTAATTACAGTTGCAGATGAGCGTTTAAATGAACTGGCGATACTGGTTCATCCAAAACAAATTGTTCCAACTACAGTAGAAATTGTTGATATTGCAGGACTTGTACGTGGTGCCAGTAAAGGAGAAGGACTGGGAAATAAATTTCTTGGAAACATAAGAGAAACGGATGCAATAATACATGTATTAAGATGTTTCGATAATGATAACATAGTTCATGTTGATAATAAAATTGATCCTGTACAAGACAAGGAAACCGTTGATATAGAGCTTCAACTTAAAGATCTGGAAAATGTAGAAACCCGTATAAAAAAGATTGAGAGACAGGCAAAAACAGGTGATACTGAAGCAAAAAAACTTCTAAAAATACTTACATTATATAATGAAGCATTATCAGAGGGAAAATCTGCAAGAACGGTAAGTCTTAACGAAGATGAAGAAAAAATAGCTCTTCAGCTTCAGTTACTAACAAACAAACCAATCCTTTATGTCTGCAATGTAGATGAGAAATCATTGAAAGAAGATAACAAATATGTTAAAGCAGTTAAAGAAGCTGTTAAAAACGAAGACGCAGAAGTAATTGTAATTGCAGCAGGAGCAGAAGCCGACATTGCAGAACTTGAAGATCCGGAAGAGAGAAAAATGTTTCTTGAAGATATAGGATTAAAAGAATCAGGTGTAGCCAAACTGACAAAATCGGCATATAAACTTCTTTATCTTGAAACATTCTTTACAGCAGGACCTAAAGAAGTAAGGGCATGGACATACAAAAAAGGATCAAAAGCACCCCAAACTGCAGGTGTTATACATAGCGACTTCGAAAAAGGATTTATTCGTGCCGAAGTAATTAAATACAATGATTTTATTACTCTGAAATCTGAATTAGCATGCAAAGAAGCCGGGAAAATCAATATCGAAGGGAAAGATTATATAGTACAGGACGGAGATATTATGAATTTCAGATTTAATGTATAAAATAGATATTAGGTTTCGATTATAATTTATCTGAAAATA
>JAENXA010000107.1 GCA_016649735.1 Prolixibacteraceae bacterium
AATAGTGAAAAAACAGATTTTTTGTTTTTCCTTCTTTTTATAGAATTTTTATTCTATCTCAATGTGCAAAATAACATTATGAAAACAGGAAAAACAATACCGTATTTAAGGGATTTTTTATTTATCTCATACCGTCTTCCGGTGATTTATTCGTTAATTCGTTTAACTGTATACATTCCGAAAATGAATTCCTTGAAAAAAAGATTATTTTTGTTTCCGGAAAGTTAAAAATACAGCTAATAAATTTATAATTATGGCAATACAAAAAGTTCTTTTAATGATTCTCGATGGATGGGGAATCGGTGATGGTTCAAAAAGAGATGTTATTTCTTCAGTACCAACTCCATTTTTAGACTCATTAAAAAACAAATATCCCAATGGCCGGTTAATAGCCAGTGGTGAGGAAGTAGGATTACCTGACGGGCAAATGGGTAATTCAGAAGTAGGACATCTGAGTATAGGAGCAGGACGTGTTTTATATCAGGATATGGTAAAGATTACAAAATCTATTAAAGATAAATCTTTATGGAAAAATCCAAAATTGACTGAGGCTTTTACATATGCAAAGGAAAATAAAAAGAAGGTTCATCTTATTGGATTAATAGGTAACGGCGGAGTACATGCACTGAGTTCACATATGATTGCACTTAGTCGTATGGCAACAGATATGGGAATAAAAGATATTTTTATTCATGGTTTAACTGATGGACGTGATACCGATCCCCGTTCTGCGTTGGAATTTTTGAAATCAGATATTGAGTCTTTGAAAAATACCAATGCACAATTTGCTTCAATAATTGGGCGTTATTATGGAATGGACAGGGATAATAATTATGACAGAATAAAACTGGCTTATGATTTATATACAAAAGGGAAAGGAACTCCTGCCACTGATTTATTATCAGCTATAAAAGAGTCTTATGATAAAGGAGTTACTGATGAATTCATCAAACCTATTGTGATGACTTCTGAGGATGGAAGTCCAAAGGCTATTATTGAAGAGGGTGATGTTGTAATATGTTTTAATTTCAGAACAGACCGTTTGCGTGAGATGACAATTGCCTTTACACAGGAAGATCGGCCTGAATATGGTATAAAAAATATGAATTTGAAATGGCTGACGATGACTAATTACAAAGCTGATTTCAAAGGAATCAATGTGATTTTCGATAAGGAAGTTCCTAAAAATACTATGGGTGAAGTAGTTTCAAAAGCAGGATTAAAACAGATTCGTATTGCTGAAACCGAAAAATTTGCTCATGTAACTTTCTTCTTTAGCGGAGGTCGTGATAAGGAATTTGAAGGTGAGAAACGTATTTTAATTCCTTCACCAAAGGTCGCAACATACGATTTGCAGCCTGAAATGTCTGCTCCCAAGGTAAAAGATGCAATTGTTAAGGAACTTAAAAAGGCAGAAGCTGATTTTATATGTCTTAATTTTGCCAATGGGGATATGGTAGGGCATACCGGAGTATACGAAGCTATAGTTAAAGCGGTGAAGACTATTGACGGATGTGTAAAAGATGTTGTTACTGCAGCCCGTAATTCAAATTATAATGTTCTGATTATTGCTGATCATGGAAATGCTGATAATGCGCTGAATGATGATGGTACTCCCAATACTGCCCATTCACTTAATCCGGTTCCTGCTATTTATGTTAGTGGAGACAGTAATGCTAAAGTTCATAATGGTATTCTGGCAGATGTAGCACCTACATTGCTTACCGAAATGGGATTAAAGGTTCCTGAAGAGATGACAGGGAAATCATTGGTAGAGCATATTAAATAAAAAACAGAAGAATTTAGAATTTAAAAAGCCCGGTTTTTCCGGGCTTTTTAAATAATCATTAAGATTTTATATCGGGTTATGTTTAATTCATAATTTAAGTTTCATCATCTTCTTTGCGTTTTCAAGATCATTAGGTGTATCTATTCCAATACTTTCAAAATTTGTTTGTGCTGTTTTTATACGGAATCCGTTTTCCAGCCAGCGAAGCTGTTCGAGTGATTCTGCTTTTTCAAGTAAAGAAGGAGACAGTCTGGTTAATTTTTGCAGAATGTTGTAACGATAGGCATACATGCCGAGATGGCAGTAAAAAGTATTCTTATTGAGCCAGTTTCCTTCTTTTTCTCCACGTATATAAGGGATTGTAGCGCGACTGAAAAACAAGGCATTTTCATTTTTGTCTATTACTACTTTGGGTCTGTTTGGATTGAATAAATCTTTTTCCCCTGCTTTTTTTATTAGTGTTGCTATTTCCGTTTTGGGATCTGAAAAGCAACTTTTTAGTGATTCAATCTGTTCTGCTTGTATGAAAGGCTCGTCTCCCTGTATATTTATTACAACGTCAAAAGGATTTTCCTTGTAAATTTTTAATGATGCTTCAGCACATCTGTCTGTTCCGCTGTTGTGGTCTTTTCGTGTTAGTATATATTTTCCTCCGAAATTTTTAACAGCGGTGGCAATTCGTTCATCATCAGTAGCTACCCATACCCTCTCTATGGATAATTTAGCATTCTCGTATACGTGTTGTATGATAGATTTGTCTCCAAGCAATGCTAATGGTTTACCAGGAAATCTTGTGGATTGATAACGGGCCGGAATTATAACTATAAAACGCATATTTTTAATTATTAAAATACAAAAGTAATAAACAGAAAGTTCTTTTTATTATGTATGCGAATATACGAAAGTCTCAGATTTTAACTTTTTTAAATCTTTATTTATTCAAAAATTATGACTAATTAATCACTGTTATTCATTTTTTGCCTTTAAGATTTTTCTTAAAGCCGGATTATGATTAAAATTGTAATCTTGTCGGTTTAAATAGAGAATAAAAGTATGAATATCCAACAAATAAAGCAGCGTTTCGGAATTATCGGCAATGCGGAAGGACTTAACAGAGCAATAGAAGTAGCAGTTCAAGTTGCTCCTACCGATCTTTCCGTTTTGATTATAGGAGAAAGCGGAACCGGGAAAGAAATTTTTCCGCAGATTATTCATCATTTTTCGGCTCGTAAGCATGGTAAATACATAGCTGTTAACTGTGGAGCTATACCTGAGGGAACAATTGATTCTGAATTATTTGGACATGAAAAAGGCGCATTTACCGGTGCATTGGCTGATAGAAAGGGATATTTTGAAGAAGCTGACGGGGGAACAATTTTTCTTGATGAAATAGGAGAACTTCCTCTTTCTACGCAGATTCGTTTATTACGTGTGCTTGAAGCCGGTGAGTTTATGAAGGTAGGTTCTTCGAAGGTTCTTAAAACTGATGTTAGGGTTGTGGCTGCTACCAATCTTGATATTTCCCGTGCTATAGAACAGGGGGATTTTCGTGAAGATTTATATTATCGTTTGAATACAGTTCCTATTTCTATTATGTCGCTTAGAAGGAAAAAAGAAGATGTTTATTTATTGTTTAGAAAATTTTCTTCAGATTTTGCCGAACGGTATAGGATGCCGCCTATACGTCTTAATGCAGAAGCTCAAAAAATTTTGGAGGATTACAGATGGCCGGGAAATGTACGGCAGCTGAAAAATATTACAGAGCAGATATCGGTTATTGAACAGGAAAGAGTTATCACAGCAGAAGTGATGAGACGATACTTACCTGCGGACGATAGCACCCATTTACCTGCGTTATATAAAACAAAGGATGAAAAGAATTTTTCTAATGAGAGAGAAATTTTATACCAGGTTCTTTTTGATATGAAAAAAGATATTACTGATTTAAAGAAACTGGTATTTGATCTTATGGGAAATGGTAATCATCCTTCAGATGTTAAATTGGATACACAGATTTTTAATACATTGTATCACAAGAAAGTTGCAGATCCAGTCAACCCGGAATCATTACGTCGTGTTAATCATGATACATTTACGCCGGAGAAACAGTCTAATATTGAGGATACTGAAGAGTATATAGAAGAATCTCTTTCTCTTCAGGAGAAAGAGATTGAGTTTATAAAGAAGGCTTTGGAAAAACACAGAGGAAAAAGAAAATATGCAGCAGAGGAACTGGGTATTTCAGAAAGAACTCTTTATCGAAAAATTAAAGAATATGGCATCAATTAAAAAATATTTTATATATTTATCTGTATTTATAGTGTTACCTTTATCTTTTCAGGAATGTAAGATATCATATTCATTTACAGGAACATCTCTTAGTCCAAATGTGAAGAGTTTTTCGGTAGATTATTTTTCGAATCATGCAGGACTTGTTAATGCAACTTTGAGTCAGACATTTACCGAAGCGCTGAAAGATAAACTGGAAAAGCAGACTTCTTTGAATATGGAGACTAAACGTGGTGATCTTGAATTTTCCGGTCAGATTACAGGTTATAGTACAAGACCTATTAATATTCAGGAGGGAGATCAGGCAGCTCAGACAAGACTAACAATTACAGTAAAAGTTAAATATGTTAATAATTTGGATCATGGAGAAGACTGGGATAAGAGTTTTTCGGCTTATTCAGATTATGATAGTTCAAAAATGTTAACAGATGTGGAAGAAGAATTGTGCAGTGAGATAACAGACGATTTAGTTGATGATATTTTTAATGCTTCAATTGCAAACTGGTGATGAATATATCTGATTTGTATATATGGATGAAAAATTCGAAGGAATTAAATGGGGAAAGCCTTAATTTTTTGAAATCCTTTGTTGATAAATATCCTGTCTTTCAAACAGGATGGTTTTTATTGATAAAGAATCTTCAAGTTTTAAAAGACATCGATTTTGATAAATATTTGGAGAAAGGATCCTTTTATATTACAGATCACAGGAGGCTTTATATGTATTTGCATGACAATTTGGTAAATGAGTCTGTTTGTATGGAAACTTTGGCTGTAGATTATGTTAAGAATCCATATTATTTAGAAGGAGAAGAAAAAAACAACATTTCTTCAAAAAATATTGCTCAATCTATTAAAGAAAATAATAAGAGTAATAATCTTTTAGAAATAGATTTGGAAGTTACCGAAAACACAGGGAGTTTAGATGATTTTGTAACGGAGACACTTGCCAAAATATACGTTAAACAGGGCCTTTTTGATGAGGCAATTGACGTGTATTCTAAATTAAGTTTGAAAATGCCGGAAAAAAATACTTATTTTGCAGAGCAAATAGAAAAAATAAAGAAATTAACGAATTAATACGAATAATAAATGTATACATTAATAACTGTTTTAATCATTATCGTTTGTGTCTTTTTAGTTCTCATTGTCTTAGTACAGAATTCTAAAGGCGGAGGTTTAGCCAGTAACTTTCAATCTTCAACTCAGTTGATGGGGGTTCGTAAGACAAATGATTTTTTGGAAAAATTTACTTGGACTCTGGCAGCTTTATTACTTGTTCTGTGTATTATGGGTAGTGCATTTCTTCCTCGTGAAGGAGCAAATCAACAGCAGTCAGCAATGAAAAATCAGATTGAAAATTCAGTAGATCCTAATTCAGTACCAAATTTTCCAACTACTGCACCGGCTGCAAAAGAAAATTCTTCTGAAACAGCTACTCCTGCAGGTTCGAAAAAATAATTTTATTTTTTCGAAGGAATTATTTTCTTAATATGAATATTGAAGAAAATATATTATAATAAAGTGGATATCTATAATAGGGTGTTCACTTTTTAAATTATGTCTGTACAGACATCTTTATAATGTTATGCTTTATTTGTGATGCCTTTTGTTTTTTCGAAAACTGAATCTTTATATGAGACTTTTTTTTATTTATTTAAAATCTCCTATTTTATTTAAATAAAATTAAAACCTTAATCTTAAAAGTAATTAGGTTAAAGTTTTATTGCCTTTATGTCATATTGTCATAATTGTCTAAAAACACGTAATGTTTAAATTATTAGGTTGTTATTATATGTATCTTAGAAGTAATAATAATTGTTATCATGCTTTTTTGTCCTTATAAGTGGTAAAAAAGGATGTTTTTATAT
>JAENXA010000078.1 GCA_016649735.1 Prolixibacteraceae bacterium
GTATCGTAACCAATAGTATAATCTGTTCCAGATAAATCGTTATCGATGGTCCCCGGAATACCTATAAAAGGTATGTCATATTCCTGTGTAAATACGGAAGCTCCGGTGAAAGTTCCGTCACCTCCTATAACTACAACGGCATCAATTCCTGCTTCTTTTAAATTTTTAAAAGCACAGGCACGGCCATCTTCTGTTTTGAACTTAAGGCTTCTTGCAGTTTTTAAAAGAGTCCCTCCTGTATGCAAAATTCCACTGACATCTCTGGCTGACATTGGAATGAAATCTCCTTCAATCATTCCTTGATAACCATGACGAATTCCAACAACCTTAAGATTGTGTGCAATTCCGGCACGCGTAACGGCACGAATGGCTGCATTCATTCCAGGGGCATCTCCTCCGGAAGTTAACAATCCGATTTTTTCCATCTTTTTACGTTTGCCGAATTCTTTTATTTCTATTTCTTTTTCTTCCATAATAACTGCTGTTATATTTCTTATACAAAGTTAAATTAGTACTGGTTTAAATGCTTAATAATAAGCTAAAATAGCCTATTATTAATACATTATTAATAATATACCTAAATTCCGTAAGGAATTATCTATTACGAAACTTCCTTGCGGAATTTAGATCATATTAAATTTGTTTGATTTTTTTAGCTATTTCTTCCATCAGCCAGCCCGGAGTGGAAGTTGCACCACAAATTCCTGCTTTTTTATATCCTTCAAACCATTCCTTTTTGAGGTTCTTTTCTTCAGAGACAAAGAAACTGGAAGGGTTGTTATGTTTGCAAATACTGTATAAATATTTTGCATTAGAACTTTTAGCTCCTCCTACAAATATGATGATGTCATGTTCTTTCGAAAAAACCTTCATCTCCGTGGCACGATTGGATACCTGTCGGCAAATAGTATCATTTATCTTTGCTTTTCCCATAGTTTTCTCTGTTAATTTTTTACTGAGATTATTAAAGAGTGAGAGCGATTTAGTAGTCTGTGAAAAGAGTACAACCGGTTTATTAATATCAATATTTATATCATCAAGATCTTTCTCATCTTCAATGATAAATGCTGTGTTGTTGGTCTGTCCGTTTAGTCCTACTACTTCGGCATGTCCTTTTTTTCCATATATAAAGATCTGTCCTCCCATTGGAGCTATATCCAGATAGGTCTCACGTATTTTTTTCTGCAAAGCAAGAACAACCGGGCAGGTAGTGTCAATTATATCTATGAAATTCTTTTGTGCATATTCATATATGGAAGGAGGTTCTCCATGTGCCCTTATTAATACAGTACAATTATTTAAAGAATGATATTTTTTTCGGTTAATAATTCTCAATCCAAGTTGTGCCAGTCTGGAAACTTCCATCGAATTATGGACGATATCTCCAAGACAGTAAAGGACTTTCACTTTTTTTAAAGATTCTTCTGCTTTTTTTACAGCATTGGTTACTCCGAAACAAAATCCTGATTCCCTGTCAATTTCAACATTCATTTTCTTTAATAATTTTATTAGCTTTCTCCAGAACCCAGGTTAGCTGTTCCTGCCTGGTTAAGTAACTGTTATCTAAAATAATTGCCTCGGGGGCAATTTTAAGAGGGCTGATTTTTCTGTTTGTATCCTGTTTGTCTCTGTCCTTAACATTTTTTAGAATTTCTTCAAAATTAACAGAGGATCCTTTTTTTTTCAGTTCATCAAAACGTCGCTGAGCTCTGATTTCAGGAAGGGCAGTCATAAATATTTTAAGTTCTGCATCAGGGAATACTATTGTAGAGATATCTCTTCCGTCCATGACAATCCCTTTGTCTTTTCCAAAAAGCTGTTGTTGTTTTACCATGCGCTTTCTTACTTCTGCGACGGTGGCTATGGAGCTAACGAAATTAGAGACAGGAAGCTGGCGAATTTCGTCTTCTACATTTTCTTCGTTTAAATAAGTTTCACTTTTCCCTGTTTTTAGATTTTTATTAAATCCGATTTTTATTTTAGGTAACTGTTCTATTAATTTATCATATATAAGTTTTCCTTTATCAATAAGATTATTTCTCAGGGCATATAATGTTACGGCACGATACATAGCTCCGCTGTCAAGATATAAATATCCAAGTTCTTTTGCCAGCATTTTTGCCATAGTACTTTTACCACAAGATGAATGGCCGTCAATGGCAATTATGATTTTTCCCATTTTGATTTTTTTATATTTACAAAGATAGGGATTTGAATATTCTTTTTTGTAGCCTTAATACAGGAATAAAAAAAGGATGTCTTTCGACATCCTTTGGGGTGGAAGATCGGTCTCGAACCGACGACATTCGGAACCACAATCCGACGCTCTAGCCAACTGAGCTACAACCACCATTTAGTATTTTTGTGGCGCAAATATAAGGTTTTCTTTTTTTAATAACAATTATTTTCTAAATATTGCTTAAATAAAAATTGATATTTTTTTTGAACATTTTCTTAAAAAATATAATAATACGTTATTTTATGATTAAAACCGGCAGATTAAGAAATTATCTGACCACATAACTATATGTAATCCATCAGTTAGTCTTATATTAATTTATTGTATTTTTACAAAAGTAAAAATTAATGAATTTATAATTTATCGGGATAAAAAATGGAAATACTAATTGATGATGCCGGAATGAATAAGAACTATCGGAAGATATTGGCTCAGATTAATGCATATAAAAGCGGAGTGACGGTAGATCTTATGAGAGATCGGGGTATAAAATATAAGATTAACTGGGGTGACTCCATTGTTTCTCTCCGTATGATAGCCAATCATTATGAAAAGAATCATCTATTAGCTCTTAAATTGTGGAATAAAGGATGGCGGGAAACGATGATTCTTGCTACGTTACTTGATCCTCACGATGAATTGACAGAACAACAGATGGACTACTGGACCAGAAGTTTTGAAACAGGGGAAATTGCAGAGCAGGCTGTTGCTAATTTCTTTGTTTATTCTAAGTTTGCTTTTGTTAAATCTCTGGAATATTGTTGCGGAAAGAAACCATATGTCCGTTATACAGGATTGCTCCTTCTTGGTCGACTGGCAATGGTTGATAAAGAATCTATAGATGATATGTTTATGCCGTGTTTTAACGTGATAGCTCCTTTGTCAAAGGATTCCTCTCTGGGGGATGCTTTTTATCGTTTAATATTGAGGCTTGCGCACAGGAGTGAACGATTACGGGTAGAGTGTATCAGGTTTCTGGAAGATGTTCAGAAATTTGAAGAAGAATTTCCTAAAAAACTTGCTGGTTCTCTTCTTGAGGAATTGAAAGATCCGGAATTCGAATAAAAAATATGACAGATAAAGCATTAAATAAAGAATTAGAAAATATGCATCAGGGGCTTCCTTATAATGCTCATACTCCTGAAATGCTGGCTCATCGAGATAGAGTAAAAGTGAAGTTATATAAGTTAAATGTAGCTGAATATCATACAGATAAGATGGAAGAAGTGACACGTTCACTTTTCCCTAATTCTGCTCCCGACTTTTTTGTAGAACCACCTTTTTATTGTGATTACGGAGATAGTATTTATGCTGGTGAAGGTGTATTTATTAATTTTGGTGCAGTAATATTAGATGGTGCCAAAGTTACTATCGAAAAAAAAACTTTAATAGCGCCGGGGGTTCATATCTATACAGCACAACATCCTCTTAATGCCGATGACAGAGATGTTTTTGAAACATGTGTTCCTGTAACTATCGGTGAACGTTGCTGGATAGGTGGACAGGTTACTATTTGTCCCGGAGTTACGATTGGAGACAGGAGTGTTATTGGTGCCGGGTCTGTAGTGGTGAATGATATACCTGCAGATTCTCTGGCAGTTGGTAATCCGGCTAAAGTAATCCGCAAACTTAATCAAAAACAAATATCCTGATTTGATTTTTCCTGACCGCATGTTATGTAATCCTGCCTTTTTTAAAATAATTTTTGTTTATATTTTATAGAGGATATAGGACTACTTATTAACTGTTTTTTGAGGGAATAAAAAAAGAAAAATAAATATTTATACTTACATTGTGACTATCAAATAAATAGTTGTTGTTTTAAATAAAATGTCTTTTATAAATAGAAAAAGGGAAAGATAAGATTGGTGTCAATATTGATAATATTTCTGAAAGTGTATATTATTACTAATTTGTTATAATTTTTAAAGTCGTAGCTATATGGAAAATATAAAATCTAAAAGTAAAGAAGAATTGATAAAAGATTTATCAATTTTGATTGTGGAAGACGAACTTGTGAATTCCTTGTTTTTAAAAGAAGCTTTTATAAGATTACCTGTTAAAATAGAATGTGTAGATAATGGTCTGGATGCAGTTAAAAGTTATAAAAAAAATAAATTCGACATTGTATTAATGGATTTAAGGTTGCCAAAGTTAGATGGTTTTGAAGCTACCAGGGAAATATTAAAATTTGATCCGAAGGCAAAAATTATTGCTCAGACAGCTTATGCTATGTATGGAGACAGAGAAAAATGTCTGGAGGCAGGTTTTTGTGATTATATAACGAAACCTATGAAGAGAGATACCTTAGTTGATATGGTAATAAAGTGGTCGCCTAAAAATTAGAAAATAAGGATTTTTCTTTTTATAATAATTTTTAAGGCAGTTAATAGCTGCTTTTCTGTGTTCAGTTTAAAATGAAATATTTTTTTGAATTTATGCTTTAATATTTTGTAAATGAGTGAATTGTCTTACGTAAAATGAATCATAAAAAGCATAATCATAGTATAGAAGGTATGAGTGGCAGTAAATTTTTATGGGTTACTCTTTTAAATCTGTCAATTACAATTGTTCAGATTATCGGTGGTATTGTTTCAAATAGCTTGTCCCTGTTATCCGATGCTATTCATAATCTTGGCGATTCTTCCGCTATTTTTATTGCTTTTCTGGCAGGTAAGCGCAGTAAAAAAAGTGCAGACGAAAGTCATACTTTCGGCTATAAACGGATAGAAATATTAGCTGCTCTTTTTAATGCTATTGTTCTTATTGCCATTTGTCTTTTTTTATTTATTGAAGCATATCGCAGGTTTATGGATCCTCAGCCTATTAAAGGCTTGATGATGTTTATTGTAGCAACATTCGGATTGATGGCAAACCTTATTTCTGTAATAATTTTGAATAAGGATAAGGGTCATAATTTAAACGTCAGGGCTGCATACATGCATCTCCTGGGAGATACTATGTCATCAGTGGCTGTTGTTTTAGGTGGGATAGCTATATGGCAATATGATATATACTGGATAGATCCTTTAATAACTGTTTTAGTTGGTATTTATATTATTTATCATACATGGAACATTGTAAAACAAACAGTTGATATACTTATGCAATCTACACCTGAGGATATTGATGTAAAAGAAATTAGGAAGGATGTAGAAAAAATTGACGGTGTTAATGATGTCCATCATATTCATATATGGAAGTTGGACGACAAACATATTCATCTTGAAACTCATGTTAATTTAGAATGTGATGTAAACATGACAGAAATGATGAAAATTAAAAGTGAGATAGAGACTGTCCTGCATAATAAATTCAATATTACTCATACTACTTTGCAGATGGAATTTATCGGTAAGAATGTAAAAAAGGATTTGATTGTTAATACCATAAATAAGGAATAACCTTATATGTCTTTTAATATTTTAGATAATAGATAAGACGCATTAAGGTTTTGTGCTACGCCTTTTTGAATTTTATAGGAATAGCTGATTTTTTGTGACAGCTCAATCTCAAAACAATAATTTAAATAAACTGAGCTGTCTTTTTCTCCAAGTTTTGCCAGCTCTAAATCATGTGTAGCGATGATTGCAGAAACATTATATTTTTTTATTTCATTTAAAAACATAACAGACCCTTTTAGCTTATCCTCTGAATTTGTGCCTTTTAGAATTTCATCCAGTATAATTAATGTAAATGAATGGGATTTTATATGTTCTATTAACTGTTTTAATCTTATAAGTTCTGCGTTAAAATAAGAAATGTCTTTTGAGAGATTATCTGTTGTACGCATACTTGAAAACAAAGATACGATTGAAAATTTAAAAGATTCGGCGCAAACAGGGACACCATTACCTGCAAGGATATAATTAATTCCTATAGTACGTAAAAAAGTACTTTTACCGGACATGTTGGCACCTGTGATAATAACTATATTTGATTTTTTTAGAGTAAAACTATTGGGTACAGCATTTTTATTTGATAAAAACGGATGATATACATTAACAGCTTGAATTACATTTTCACAACTCTCTTCCAGAACCTGAGCCGGTGTGTTTTGAGGATTATTAAAAGCATAAGTTCCAAGACTTACCAATGCATCAATTTCTGTTATGCAATTAATCCATTCCTCCGCAAAAGGGAGATATTCTTTTTGCCATTTTGAAAACATTCTTATAAGTAGAATGTCGTACATAACAGTTCCATTCAATAATAAGTACATGATGGCATTATCTCTATGTTCAAATAAATTCAGAATATTAGATAGTTCTTTAAAAGATTTCAGACTATTGGATTTTTCTCCAAACAATTTATTTTTAAGTTCACATAAAATATCTGATTTAAAGTCTACATTGTTGATATCATTCAATAAGGCAAGATATTTCAAATATTTTTTATGCAGTTTTTCTGTATTTATGTTTATTCCTTCAGATGTTTTAGATAAAAGAATAGATATTGTAAACTGAGCGCAAAACATACCTGAAAAATAGTAAAAAGAGATTATTCCGAATATTCCAGAAATAAGTAATACAGTTGTTAATGCAATTGAGATATAAGGGAAAACGGAGGTGATCAGCTGGCCCTTCATTTTATTATTTAAGATGGAACCGGAAATTATATCCAAATGGTTAACGACCGGAGGATTTGCCAGAAATTTTATTCTCCAGTCAAACAGTTCCTTTAACTCAGAAATAGCCATCTGTTTTGAGTTTATTTCTTCTTTTCTCTGACTTAGATGTGTTAATTTATCTGCGAGTTTATCACTTCCATCACTTGTTATGGTTCTATTAATACGATTAAATAAAGAGGATTTTCCAAATAAGTCCAGATCATAAGAGAACTCATGTTGAATATTTATATATTTTTCGCCATTATTAAAAGGTGTAAAATCTCCATTTAAATAACACAATTCTTTTTCACATACAGATTGTATATTCCTGAGAATATTAATATTTTTAATGCATTTGTCGTCTTTTATACGCAGGGCTACATATATAACTAAAAATAAAACAACAGCAGAGGCAGTAAGTA
>JAENXA010000111.1 GCA_016649735.1 Prolixibacteraceae bacterium
AATTTAAAATTTTTCAAAGTTAATATATTTATTGCTAATAAATATATTAGAATTTCAATAAAAAGCTCTTTATTATATAAAAAAATTTCAATTTTTCAATTTACCGGCGAGTAATGTATTTTTAAGCAGTCCAACACGCGTCATTGGTCCTACGCCACCCGGTACAGGAGTAATATAAGAACATTTTGGAGAAACCTGGTCAAAGTCAACATCACCTTTCAATTTCCATCCTGATTTAGTCTTATTTGATTTTACCCTTGTTGTTCCTACATCAATAACGACAGCTCCTTCTTTTACCATATCTCCCTTAATAAAACCGGGAGAACCTATAGCAGAGATAAGTATATCAGCATTAGAACAAAGTTCCTTTATGTTTTTAGTATGACTGTGAGCTACAGTTACTGTAGCATCAATACCTCTCTGCGACATAAGAATACTCATAGGACGTCCAACTATATTACTTCTTCCTATTACCACACAATTTTTACCGCTGGTTTCTATTTTATAACGTTTCAAAAGCTCAATAATTCCGAGAGGAGTAGCCGATACAAAAGAAGGAAGACCTATTACCATACGGCCAACATTTGCAGGATGAAAACCATCAACATCTTTTGAAGGATCAATAGCTTCAATAATTTTCTGTTCCGAAATATGTTTCGGCAGAGGCAATTGTACAATAAAGCCATCTACATCATCATCAGAATTAAGCTCTGCAACTTTATTCAGCAACTCTTCTTCTGTTACGTCATTTTCATAACGAATCATAGAAGATTTAAATCCAACCTCTGCACAATCTTTTATCTTGAAAGCTACATAAGTTTCGCTTCCTCCGTCATGTCCAACCAGAATAGCTGCCAAATGAGGAATTTTTTTCCCTGCGTCCTTAATTTTTTTTACTTCTTCTGCTATTTCAGACTTTATCTCAGCTGAAATTTTCTTTCCGTCAATTAGCCTCATAATCCTTCTGTATTTTTTATTAAGTGTATCAGTTTCAAAATAATTTTTAATTTGATTATCTTCGACGCATATTTCCAATAACCTGATTTAATTTCTTTCCGCTTGAAACCATTCTCATCATCTTTCTCATTTCATCAAACTGTTTTATCAGACGATTTACATCCTGTATTTTTGATCCGGATCCTTCAGCAAGTCTTCTCCTTCTGCTACCGTTAAGAATAGCAGGAGTCTCACGCTCAGCAGGAGTCATTGAATATATAATAGCCTCAATCTGTTTAAAGGCATCATCATCAACATCCATATCTTTTACTGCTTTCCCCATTCCAGGAATCATACCTGCCAGATCTTTTAGATTACCCATCTTTTTGATCTGATGAATCTGTTTTAAGAAATCATTGAAACTAAACTGATTTTTTGCCAGTTTCTTTTGTAATTTTTTGGCATCATCTTCATCGAATTGTTCCTGGGCACGTTCCACCAGAGAAACGATATCACCCATTCCAAGAATTCTATCTGCCATTCGTTCAGGATGGAATACATCAATTGCTTCCATTTTTTCACCGGTACTAACAAATTTAATTGGCTTTGTAACTACCGAACGAATTGATAAAGCAGCACCACCACGGGTATCACCATCCAGTTTCGTAAGAACTACACCGTCAAAATCAAGTTTATCATTAAATTCTTTCGCAGTATTAACAGCATCCTGTCCGGTCATTGAATCTACTACAAAAAGAATTTCCTGTGGTTTAACTTCATCTTTTATGTCTGAAATTTCTTTCATCATAACCTTATCCACAGCAAGTCTGCCGGCAGTATCAATTATTACAATATCCTGTCCTGATTCTTTAGCCAGTTTTATTGCATTCTTAGCTATTTTAACAGGATTCTTTATTTCTTCAGTATATACAGGAACTCCGATTTGTTCACCAAGGATTTTTAACTGATCAATGGCAGCCGGACGGTATACATCCCCTGCAACCAGTAACGGATTCTTTCCCTTTTTTTCTTTTAAATACTTTGCCAGTTTTCCTGAAAAAGTCGTTTTACCTGATCCCTGTAATCCTGAAATCAAAATCACAGCAGGATTTCCCTGAATATTAATATCCACAGATGTTCCACCCATCAACTCAGCAAGCTCATCATGGACTATCTTAACCATAATATCCCCTGGTTTCACAGACAGGAGAACATTCTGACCCAAAGCCTTTTCCTTAACTTTTTCAGTAAAGGACTTCGCAATTTTATAATTTACATCCGCATTAAGCAAAGCCCTCCTTACCTCTTTCAGGGTTTCTGCTACATTTACTTCAGTAATTTTCCCCTGGCCTTTCAGCAGCTTAAAGGATTTTTCTAATTTCTCATTAAGATTTTCGAACATGGATATAATTTTGAAATTTTAAAACGTTACAAAAATAAGAAAAAATAAACACCGGATTCTTCTACTTTTACACGTATATTTTAAAAAATAACACATTTTTTTAAAATGTACACATAACATATTATTTATCAAAATATTACATCATAAAAAAAGATTATAATATAACTATATATTTCTATTTTATTCATATTGCATTCCAGTTAATATGATAAATCAAGCCTCCGCGAACCCATCTTCCGGACTGAGGAATATTACCAAGATCAATAGTTTCCACATTGAATATATTATTCGCTTCGAGAAATAACTGTATAGCATTAATATGATAAGTCAGTTTAGCATCAACCACGCTATAAGGCTTATAATCTACTAATTCGCCGGTTGATTTATGCAAATCATTATACTCAATATAACTTCCCATACGATCCTTATAAATATAACTAACTTTACCTGTGATTTTTGGGGAGAATTGCAAATCTATATCAGCTTCAATCTTATGACGCAGATATTGCATAGCATAATTACTCTTATATATTTCTATATCATCATAACGTTTCTGATAAATATAATTATAACCTGCATGAATATTCTTAAAAAAGCGTTGCTGAGGAAAAGCAGAAGACAAATTAAAAGCACTGTTTACCTCAAAACCCATATTATCAAGTTTGAAATTAGCCGAATGATATACATCATCTGCTGAATACATTACCCAGTCTATCATATCAGTTCCCTTAATATAAAAACCTTCCACATTCATATTCCACATTTTTCGGAGATAAGATGTGCCGACACTCCACGACCGTGTATTCTCTGCCTTAAGATTCTGATTGCCCGAAGTTGTAGGACTCTTATAATAAAGATCAGTAAAAGTAGGCAAACGCATTCCCTTATTCCATGATGCAAATAATTTCATTTTTTTTGCAGGACGAAAACTAACGTCCATTCCTGGATAAAAATCCCAGTTACTACCCAGACAAGTGTTTCTGTTAGCCATCAATCCCATTGAAAAAGTCCATTTCTTCAATACAATATTATGTTCGGCAAAAACACTGTAATTTGTGCGTTTGTCATGATTTGTATATTTAAGTCCATTTTCATGTACTGATTTCTGCTCTTCTTCATCTACAGGTTTTCCAAGTGAAGTGCTCCAAATAGTCTCCCCTCTAACTTCAGCACCAAGAGAAGTACGGCCTAAAAAAGAATTAAAATAAGTATTAAATGAATATCCATATGTATCCATTCTGTGATAATTTTGATAAAACTCAGGATTATTGCGAACCAAAACATAATGATCATAGGTTCTGTTCCAATAAACCATCGGCTCTATCTGAAATACCTTTCCTTTGGATTTTACCTTTAAACTGCTAATATATCTACGTGTCTCTTCATACTGATTTGAAAAT
This sequence comes from Prolixibacteraceae bacterium, assembly GCA_016649735.1. Classification (GTDB taxonomy): domain Bacteria; phylum Bacteroidota; class Bacteroidia; order Bacteroidales; family Prolixibacteraceae; genus JAENXA01. The sequence goes on from JAENXA010000111.1 coordinate 3,739, forward strand.
GCTGCAGTATAAAATGTATTAGCGCCAAAATCCTTACTACTAACTCCTGCCTGCCAATTAATGTCAACAGGTTTAGTCTGTAATTGTCCCTGATAATAACCTTTACGCTGCAAATAATCACTATTATCAACAGCACCGTCGGATCTTCCCAGATTAGATGAGATTTGTTGTTTTAGTTTTTCCCCTGTAAAATTTACAGATGCTCCTCCATTAACCAAACCATATTGTCCTCCCATCAAACGAATATCTGCGCCACTGTGTGCATTTACCTTTGTTACGATATTAATCGCTCCGGTAAGTGACTGCGTTCCAAAAACTCTTGAAGCAGATCCCTCAATAATTTCGATTCGTTCTATATCTGATATTGCAACAGGAAAGTCGGCCGAAAGATGACCGGTTGAAGCAACGTTGATATTCACTCCATTGAGTAAGATAGTAATTTGATCAAAGGTACCTCCTCTTACCGAGATATCTGTCTGAACTCCAAATCCGCTGCGCTGTCTGACATCGACACCCACAACATACTTTAACAGATCATTAATACTGTGTATTGCCCGGGCCGAAATATCCTTTCGCGACAATACAATTACCGGGCGTGCAGCTTCTAATTCACTCAGCGGCGAACGGGAAGCAGACACCTCCACTTCTTCCAGCGAATATTCCTGTAGTTTATTTTCTTTCAAATTCTCCTGTGCAGTAACATTTTCCACTGAGCTAAGTGATAGCATGGAAAATGAAAGTACACCGATAGAAACTTGTAAGTTCAAACTACGAAATATTGCATAAGGAGTGTTGTCAAATCTTCTCCAGCGAGAAGTTTGACTGCACCTAATGTGCCTTGTTTCTGTAATCATTTAAATTATTATTTAAAAAATGAAATACAAAGATATCATTTTTAAAACAACCCCATAAAAAGATTAAATCTAAAACCTGATAATTAATTTAAAACCTAAATAAATTAAAAAAGACTACCACACAGAAGTCTTTTTTTAAAGAAAACATTATCTTCGCTGCGTTAAAAATATCAACATTAAAAATATGTTAAAAGGATTATTAGCTATATCCGGACAAGCCGGACTGTTTAAAATGGTTTCAGAAGCAAAAAACTGCGTAATTGTAGAGTCATTAGTAACAAAGAAAAGAATGCCTGCCTATGCATCCTCAAAAATAAGTTCTTTGTCCGATGTAGCCGTTTATACGGAAACAGGAGAGACTCCTCTTAAAGAAATATTCAAAAAGATTTTCGATCATGAAGAAGGAAAAGAAATTCCTGAATCCAAATCAAATAATGAATTAAAGGAATATTTTGCAACAGTTATACCGGAATATGATCATAACAGAGTATATGTATCAGACATAAAAAAAATTATTAAATGGTACAATCTGCTGCTACAAAAAAATTTATTGAACTTCGATAAAGAGGAAGAAGAAAAAGAAATAACTGAAAAAACAAAGACAGAATAAAAACTGTCATAGATTTACGGGAAAGATTTATAATCATTCCCGTAAATTGGTAACCGTCTACAACTTTTCTAAGAAACTATTATCTTTGTAGTTTCAAAAAAAGAAAATATGAATATCGAAAAAATCATTAAAGAGAAAACAGCTCAGGCTATTTCTGCTCTTTATACTCATGAAATAAAAGAAAACAGCGTTCAGACCCAATCCACAAGAAAGGACGTAACAGGAGATCTTACAGTTGTAATTTTCCCGTTTTTACGTTTTTCCGGAAAGAATCCGGTTCAGACAGGAAATGAAATAGGAGAATACCTTATTAAAGA
>JAENXA010000155.1 GCA_016649735.1 Prolixibacteraceae bacterium
CCTTTAAGTATATTTTGGTTTTTTTGATCAAAAAGATCGTAGCCGTTTATAGTAATATGACCTGCCTGAGGTTCCAGCTTTCCGTTTAGTACATTTAGCAGAGTTGTTTTTCCAACACCACTGTCTCCAATGATACCTACCATATCCCCCGATCTTTCCTGAAAACTAAATGGATGAAGTCCGTATATTTTTTTACTGAAACGGTATTCTATATTTTCTGCATTGTATACTATTATCTGAGCCCCTTTCCCCTGAATGAAACGGGTCATAATGCTGCTGTAGTATATAGGGATAATTCTGGATGTCTTTAATGTTCCTCCAGATGGAAATAAATATAATTTTTTCTGATTAAGGCGATGACCGTTTAGGTACATATTCCTGGGGCCCCAGTATTTCAAAAAAAGACTGTTAGTGCTGTTTATACGAATTAATTCCAGCTCAACAGATTGGTTCTCACGGTAAAGGTGTTTTATTTCCCTGTCTGACGGTTCCTTATTCCCGTTAACAATGAAAAGGCTACTTTTATCTTTTACCTTTTGAATGGAATAAAGGGCAAAACGTGAAAGATCTTCATATTCTTTAGGGTTGATTTTTAATCTTAGAGCAACGTAATTAACAATTTCTAAAAGCTCGGAATTTAAACCTTTTTCTTTATTTATAAAGTTTAATAGTTGTGAAATAATCAGGAAACGGGCATTTAAATCGAAATGATCATCAATCCCGTCGCAAATTCCCTTGAGATACTTTTTATTTATAAACCGTTTATCTGGTTCTTCTATGTTGTAAAAAATTTCCCTGTGTTCAACATGATAATATTGAATAAATTCACGATAAAGGTTTAAGTATTTATCTACCAATTCGCTGCTGAAATTTTCTTTCAGATAGGATTCCACCATAGCAACATTTTCCGTGGTTAGTTTTTTCCGGAATTCTGTAATGATGGCGAATAATTTAATAAGCGTCTCTATTATTCCTTCGTACATGTTAAATCTTTATAAAAAAACGGATTTCTCTATTACTTATATTAGTCTGAGAAATCCGTTCCTGATAGAAAAAATAAATTATTTTATCCATTCATCTCTCAGATCTGAAACAGTTTTAGTTAACTGTTCTATTTGTTTTTGGGTCATGGAACTATTTCCTTCTTCCAATGCGTATATGCTGTTGATTTTTTTAATACTGTTATAAGCACCTTTTAAATCATTATCATTTTTTATTGGTTCTATTAGTTTTTGCATTTTCAGAAGAGGTTCTTTCTGAAAGAGAATAGCCTTAATAATTTCCGGATTTTGAAAAGTGTTATCAGAAATATGAGTTGTAAGATATAATCCTTCTATAGCTGTTCCTGTTAGCGTCAGATATGAAACTTTTTGTTTTCCGTGCTGATTTAGATATGAATATGTATTTTCAACCATCTCTGTTATTATGCTTACTAGGCTATCTTTGTTATCCATATTGTTTTCAATGCGGTCGGGCATGCTACGATCAAAGGCTGATGTAAAGTCAAGTTTCTGAACCAGAGATTCACAGGCTTTAAAATAATTTTTTACCTGTTCTTTTTGATTGTAAGTAATAGCATAAGCCAGATCTGCTGTGTAGATTCCCAGATTTTCAGCCTGCTGTTTTTCTGTGAGGTAAAAATCGGATTTTTTTGCGTCGTTGCAAATATCAATAATGTATCTTGCTTCTATTTTATTTAACATATTTGTCACTTCAAAAACAGATGGTAACGGATATGTATAATTCTTGATTTCTTGTTGAATCGCTGCTTTAGCTTCAGCGTCTATCTTTGCTTTTTTTGCTTTGTTTGCATTGTTACATGAAGAAAAAGTAATAAAAAGAAGAAATGCTGAAACTATCAATCCGAAAAGGGAATTAATTTTTAAAGTTCTCATGTGTTTGATTTTTAAATTTTTAATGTTTTTGTATTCCGTATTCAAATTTTTCAAAATATACAATTTTATTTTATCAGTTACAAGAAGAATTTATTTTGGAATAAAGATAATATTAAGGTTAGTAAGTTCTATAAAAAATATGATTTTTCTTTGTTTATATCTAATCTTTCGGTTAATGACTTATAAGTTTAATAAATTCATCTCTTGTTGCCTGTCTCTTTTCAAATGCTCCGGTGAAATCAGAAGTCGTAGTTATAGAATGTTGTTTTTGTACACCTCTCATTTGCATACAAAGATGCTGGGCTTCAATAACCACTGCTACTCCAAGTGGATTTAATGTGTTCTGAATGCAGTCTTTTATCTGTGTGGTTAGCCTTTCCTGTACCTGAAGACGGCGTGCAAAAGCATCTACTACACGGGCTATTTTACTTAAGCCGGTGATATAACCGTTGGGAATGTAAGCAACATGGGCTTTTCCTATAAAAGGGAGCATGTGATGTTCACAAAGTGAAAAAATCTCAATATCCTTTACAATTACCATTTGTCTGTAATCTTCTTTGAAAATAGCTTTTCTGATGATAGCTTCAGGATCTTCGTCATATCCCTGAAGAAGATACTGCATGGCTTTTGCTATTCGTACGGGTGTTTTTACCAATCCTTCACGTGAAGGGTCTTCTCCCAGTAGTTTGATAATTTCCAGATAATGTTCGCTTATTTTTTGAGTGATGGTGTTATCAAATTTATCTATACGCTTATAAGAACTTTGTATTCCGTTATAACAATCTTCCATTATGGATTTATTTTTAAGTTTCAGGTTCAGTAAAACGGATTTTGTTTTCAGGAATTATATTGCCGTTTTTCTTTAGCCTTAATATGTTTGTTAAGTATTACTTTTATTATATTTTATCCAGTAGTACTACATTTTCTACATGATGGGTGTGTGGAAACATATCTACCGGCTGAATTTTTATTATTTTATAATATGTAGCCATTAGTCCAAGATCACGTGCCTGAGTTGCCGGGTTACAACTTATATAAACTATTCTTTCTGGAGCAACCTTTAGCAATGTGTTTACGACATCTTCGTGCATTCCTGCACGGGGTGGATCTGTGATTACAACATCAGGATGTCCGTTTTCTTTTATAAAAGAAGAGTTAAAAATGTCTTTCATATCCCCTGCAAAAAAAATTGTATTTTTTATATTATTGAGTTCTGAATTTTCTTTCGCATTTTCAATAGCTTCAGGAATATATTCAATACCAATTACATTTTTAGCCTTTCCGGCAACGAAATTTGCAATAGTTCCGGTTCCTGTGTATAGGTCATATACTGTTTCTTTGCCAGTTAATCCGGCAAAATTACGGGCAACTTTGTATAATTCATAAGCCTGATCAGAATTGGTTTGATAAAAACTTTTTGGACCAATTTTAAATTTTAGCCCTTCCATCTCTTCAAATATATAATCTGTCCCTTTGTATGTTTTTATATCTTGATCTGCCAGAGTATCATTGGCTTTTTGGTTTATTACATACAATACGGAATTTAATTCCGGGAATTTTTGTACTATGGATTCCAGAAGAGATTCTCTTTTTCCTTTGTCTTCTTTAAAGAAAGAGAGAATCATCATATTTTCTCCTGTTGATGAGGTACGTATTATCAGATTTCTAAGAAAACCTTTATGCTCTCTGATATCAAAAAATTCGAGCTCATGTTCTAATGCATATTCTTTTATGAAATTACGAATGCTGTTTGATGGCTCGGGCTGTAACCAGCATTTATTTATGTCAATTACCTTGTCAAACCATAGTGGGACATGAAATCCCAGAACGTCTTTTTCGGATATATTTTCTTTTCCGCTTTTAATTTCCTCGTCGCTAAGCCATCGTTTGTTAGAAAAACTGAATTCCAGCTTGTTACGGTAAAATTTATCTTTTTTAGAACCTAAAATTGGTGAAATTTCCGGAAGATCCAGATGTCCTATGCGTGTAAGCTGATCCAATACCTGTTTCTGTTTGTAAAAAAGCTGTTTTTTATATGGAAGGTATTGCCATTTACATCCGCCGCACTTCCCAAAATGTTCACAGAAAGCATCTATTCTGTCGGAAGATGGTTTAACCAGATTTGTGACTCTGGCTTCATAATAGTTTTTTCGTTTTTTAATTACCTGAAGATCAACTATATCTCCTGGTATCACGTGGGTAGTAAAAACCACTATATCATTTACTCTTGCTATGGCTTTTCCTTCTGCCCCGATATCTGTTATCATAACAGACGGGAAGAATGGTTTGTTCTTTCGGCTTTTTCCCATGGATTATTTTATATTAAATCTTTCTGCAAAAGTATAAAATTAAAATAAAGACGGATTAAAGAATCAATAATTAAGATAAAAGAATTAAGATGATATGAAA
>JAENXA010000122.1 GCA_016649735.1 Prolixibacteraceae bacterium
AGCTATATCTTCGTTTTCTACATCTTTCTATCTATTGGACAAAGACATTATAAAGGGAAAATTACCGGTTCGGAAGAAATTTTCACATAAGGGAACTTATGGCCATTGCCTGTTGATTGCAGGTTCTTCAGGTAAGGCAGGTGCTGCTATTCTGGCGTCGGAGGCCTGTCTTAGAGGAGGAGCTGGTTTATTGACTGTTCATTTACCTAAATCGATTGTTCCGATAATTCAGGTTGCTGTTCCTGAAGCTATGTGCTCATATGATTTTTCTGATGATATTTTTACCGGGCTGAGTGATTGTTCTTCATATTCGGCAGTGGGTATTGGTCCGGGTATTGGTAAAAAGGATAAAACAGTGGAAGCATTGAGAAATCTTTTGATAATGCATCCGCATAAGATGGTACTGGATGCTGATGCTTTAAATATTCTTTCGGAAAACCGGGATATGCTTAATATTTTGCCTGAAAACGCTATTCTTACTCCTCATCCCAAAGAGTTTGAACGGCTTGCCGGGAAATGTAATGATTCATGGTCAAGGTTATGTTTGCTGCGTGATTTTTCTTCTGAATATAAAGTTATTGTTGTACTGAAAGGTGCTTATACGAGTATTGCTTTTCCAAACGGTGATGTATGGTTTAATACTACCGGAAATCCTGGCATGGCGACTGCCGGAAGCGGGGATGTTTTAACCGGGCTGATACTTGGGCTTTTATCTCAGAATATAAGTCTTAAGGATGCTGCATTGCTTGGCGTTTATCTGCATGGTTTTGCCGGAGATCTTGCAGCGAAAGAAATAGGGCAGGAGTCTATGATTTCGGGTGATATTATTCGTTATTTAGGTAAATCGTTTCTGAGTATCAGAAAATAAATGATATAATGTCTTCCTATTTTTGCTCTATTGTTTTACAGTGATTGAAAATTCCTTAAATTAGAACTATTCTTATTAATTTAAATTATTATTTTCGAAATTTTAAACTTATAAATATGAGATATCTTGTAATATTTTTTTGTGTTATGATTAGTTCTGGTGTCATTGCGCAGCGTTCAGATAAAAAAGATAGTCCTGTTATGTCAGGAAGTTTTGTATACAGTCTTCCGCGTACAGGTATTCGTGTTCATGTTAAGGCTACCGAAGAGAAGTTTTTTCACGGACCTTATTTTTCCTATGCTAAAGCTTTGTTGGGAATTAATAACGTTTCTTCTGAAGATAAGGTAAAATGGACTATTGATGATATAAATATTGAAACTTTTAGTGAACCTGATCCGGTACAAATTCATCTGGCAAAAGGTGATTTTGGAGTGCTGATTAGTATGACACCGTCAGGAATTATTTCCGGAATTAATTCACAGTCAGAAATTGATAAAAATTTTTCACCCGTAACTTCTTTTTACGGAGAACAGAAGACTCCTGAAATTCCTTATACCGACTTGTCTCTTAAGTCGTTTATTGTAAAGGAAGATTCTCTGAATTATGATGATAAGATTATAATAAAATCTATGCAGGAAAAGGTTAAAGATGCTGCAAAAACGATTATAAAGTTGAGAAATCGCCGTTTTAAATTACTTACCGGGGATGAGGAAAAGAAGTTGCCGGATGGTGAATCATATGGAGTTATGGTTGATCAGCTGAAAAAACTTGAAAAAGAATATGTGGCTTTGTTTGTCGGGAAGAGTTTTTTTAAAACGTTTGAGTATACATTTGATTATATTCCGGGAAACAATACTGTATCGGGGAATGTTATATTTCGCTTTTCAGAATCAGGTGGTGTTCTTCCTTCTAATGATATGAGCGGTAAGCCTGTAACTATAGATGTTAAAAAGGATGATAATCTTTTTTCTGCTCAGTCAAACGGAACTTCAGGATTGTCTGGAGGTGTTAATACCATTTATTACAGATTGCCCGGAAAGGCAGAGGTTAAACTTTCGCTTGGCATTAGGTTGCTTGCTACCTCCAGCATAGAAGTGGCTCAGTTTGGAACTGTTGCTCCTGTTCCTGAAGGATTGCTGAATGGTGATTATAGTATTCTTTTCTATCCTGAGACAGGGGAAATAAAGCAAGTATCAAAAATTAAAAAATAGTTGGCAGATAATAGATTAAGATAAAATTACAGAGACATGAAATATATAGTTGTATTGGGAGATGGTATGGCTGATGAGCCATTGAAAGAATTCGGAGGTAAAACTCCTTTACAGATGGCTGATAAACCATCGATTGATTATCTGGCAAAAATGGGATGTTCCGGTCAGCTTGTTACTGTTCCTGAAGGAATGCATCCGGGGAGTGAAGTTGCCAATATGTCTGTTCTTGGCTATGATGTAAAAAAATTATTTGAAGGCAGAGGTACTCTTGAGGCTGCAAGCATGGGTGTGAAATTAGAAAAAGGAGATATGGCTATGCGATGTAATCTTATATGTGTTAAAGGCGATAATATTAAGAATCATTCTGCCGGACATATTTCCAGTGAGGAATCACACGAACTTATTGATTTTTTGAATAAGAAATTGGGTTCTGATAAGATTATTTTTTACAAGGGCGTTTCTTATCGTCATCTGCTGGTTATAAAAGGAGGGAATAAATATCTGAATTGTACTCCTCCTCATGATGTTCCCGGACAACCATGGAGAGATCATATGATAAAAGCTATTAATCCTGAATCTCAGAAAACTGCTGATCTTCTGAATGATCTGATTTTGAAATCTATGAAAATTCTCTCTGATCATCCTGTTAATAAGGCGCGAAAAATGGAGGGAAAAGATATGGCTAACAGTATCTGGCCCTGGTCTCCTGGTTATAAACCTGAGATGCCGACACTAAAAGAATTATATGGAATTAATAGTTCTGCTGTTATTTCGGCTGTTGACCTTATTCAGGGGATAGGTATTTATGCAGGGATGGATGTTATCCATGTTAAGGGTGCCACAGGTCTGGCTGATACAAATTATGAAGGTAAGGCTAAGGCCGTAATTGACGCTATAAAAACTCATGATTTCGTTTATCTGCATATTGAAGCAACTGATGAGGCCGGTCATGAAGGTAATGTTGCCCTTAAAACAAAAGCTATTGAATATCTTGATCACAGAGTAGTAAAATATTTGATTGAGGAAACATCGAAGATGAAGGAATCTGTTACAATTGCTGTTCTTCCTGATCATCCTACTCCTTGTGCTACTACAATTCATACAAAAAATCCGGTTCCTTTTTTAATTTACAGACCTGGAGAAAAACCTGATAGTGTGCAGGTATATGATGAATTTTCGGCTAAAAAAGGTAAATTTGGAATGCTTCATGGTGCAGAATTTATGAGAACTCTGCTGAACATGAATTAATGACAGGTTATAACCTAAATTCCTTGAGGGTTTAAGGTATTAATAATTTTATACTGAAATTAAGCAGATGATATCTGTTTTTTAATTATTTTTTTAGATTTTTGTATAAATAAATGATATTAAGGTATGCAATTTTACAGTACGAATAAATCTGTCCCGAATGTTTCTCTGAAACAGGCTGTGTTAAAAGGCCTGGCAGATGATAAGGGATTATATATGCCGGAGCGTATCGAATCGATGCCCTCTGATTTTTTTGATAATATTTCAAATCTTACTTTTTCTGAAACTGCTTTGGCTGTAGCTGGTAAGTTTTTTGGAGATGATGTTCCTGCGGATAAATTAAAGACTATTATAGATCAGACTTTATCTTTTGAGTGCCCTGTTCACGAAGTAAGACCTAATATTTCTTCTCTGGAATTATTTCATGGTCCTACTCTTGCCTTTAAGGATGTAGGAGCTCGTTTTATGGCACGTCTTTTAGAATATTTCCTTGGCAATAATGACAAAGAGGTAAATGTACTTGTTGCTACTTCCGGAGATACAGGGAGTGCTGTTGCAAATGGTTTTTTGGGTGTTCCGGGAATTCATGTATATGTTCTTTATCCTAAAGGTAAGGTTAGTGAGATTCAGGAAAAGCAATTTACTACATTGGGACAAAATATTACAGCACTGGAAGTTGACGGAAATTTCGACGATTGCCAGAGACTTGTAAAATCATCTTTTATGGATAAGCAGTTGCAGTCGCATATGGTTCTGACTTCTGCAAATTCTATTAATGTTGCCCGTTTTCTTCCTCAGTCTTTTTATTATTTTGATGCATACAGACAACTAAAAAAGGCGGGACTTGATAAAAATCTTGTTTTCTCGGTACCGAGTGGTAATTTTGGAAATCTTACTGCCGGTCTTTTTGCAAAAAGAATGGGTCTTCCTGTGAAACGGTTTATTGCTGCAAATAATGAGAATGATGTTGTTTATGAATATTTGCAGACAGGAAAGTATAATCCCCGTCCATCAGTGCAGACGATTGCCAATGCTATGGATGTAGGTGATCCAAGTAATTTTGCAAGGATTCTTGATTTATATGATCATTCATGGAAGAATATTTGTGCTGATATTAGTGGTGTACGCTATTCGGATGACGAAATAAGAGCTACAATTAAGGATGTTTACTCCAAAGATAAATATGTGCTTGATCCTCATGGTGCTACAGGTTGTAAGGCTCTTATTGATGGTCTGAATCCAGGAGAAACAGGTGTTTTTCTTGAAACTGCTCATCCTGCTAAATTTATGACAACGGTAGAGCCTATTGTTGGAAAAGGTAATCTTTCTGTTCCGGTAAGACTTGCTAAATTTATGGCCGGTGAAAAAGTTTCTGTTCCTCTTAGTAAGGAATTTAAAGATTTTAAGGAATTTTTAAATTCCCATTGAAAATTCGTTAACTCCTGAAGTTTTTACTTCTTTGTTTATTCTTTTGATTAAACCCTGAAGAACTTTTCCGGGACCTATTTCTGTAAAATCTGTGGCACCGTTATTAATCATATTGATAATTGTTTGTGTCCATTTTACAGGAGAAGTTAACTGATCAATCAGATTTTTTTTGATCTCTGAGGGATCTATGAAATCTTTACCTGATACATTCTGATATACAGGACAAACGGGTTTTATGAATTCTGTGTTTTCGATTGCAGATGCAAGTTCTTTTTTTGCCGGTTCCATTAACGGAGAATGGAAGGCTCCTCCTACTG
>JAENXA010000168.1 GCA_016649735.1 Prolixibacteraceae bacterium
AAAATTATTCTGGGTGCTGATGCCAAAGATGGTAAAATTGCTGTTAGCGGATGGAGAGAGACTTCGGAGCTTACTTTAATTAAGTTTATTGAGAGTTATATTAAACATGGTATTAATAAGGTTATTTCTACTGATATTTCAAGAGATGGCATGATGACAGGTGCAAATACTGAACTTTATGTGGAGATTCAAAAGCATTTTCCGGATCTGGAGATTATTGCCAGTGGCGGAATTTCGTGTATGGATGATATTTTAAAGCTTGATGAGATGGGTATTCGTGATGTTATTGTGGGAAAGGCTATTTACGAGAAGAAGATTTCTATGGAGGATATTTCCGGTTTTTATAAAAATTATTGATTTATGCTGGCAAAACGAATTATACCGTGTCTGGATATTAAAAACGGTCAGACTGTTAAGGGAATAAATTTTTTAAATATTAAATCTGTTGGTGATCCGGTGGAATTGGCTGCTCTTTATGCTGAGCAGGGTGCCGATGAACTGGTGTTTTTGGATATTACGGCTACAATTGAGGGTCGCAAGACTTTTGTTGGTCTGGTTAAAAGAATTGCCCGCGAGATTAATATTCCCTTTACTGTAGGCGGAGGTATTAGTGAACTGAAGGATGCTGAAGCTCTGTTAAATGCCGGTGCCGATAAGATTAGTATTAATTCGTCGGCTGTAAGAAATCCTCAGCTTATTGATGATATGGCAAGCCATTTCGGTACTCAGTTTGTGGTTGTGGCTATTGATGCCAAGAAATATGATAAAGAATGGATAGTTACTGTTAACGGCGGACGTATTGCTACTGATAAGGAATTGTTTTCGTGGGCTAAAGAGGCTGAAAACAGAGGTGCCGGTGAAATTTTATTTACTTCGATGGATCATGACGGTACTAAAAAAGGTTTTGCAAATAAGGAGCTTGCCCATATGTCGGATTTACTGAAAATTCCGATTATTGCTTCGGGCGGAGCCGGTAATATGGAGCATTTTGTGGATGTTTTTACTAAGGGTAAGGCTGATGCAGGTCTGGCTGCCGGTATTTTTCATTACAGGGAAATTGCCATTCCTGATTTGAAAGATTATCTTCGCAGCAGAAATATTCCGGTGCGGATATAATTTTTAAAACTAAAACAGATAATATTATGAAAGAACTTGATTTCGATAAGATGGGCGGACTGGTTGCAGCAATTATTCAGGACCACGTTACACATAATGTATTAATGATGGGCTATATGAATAAAGAGGCTCTGAAAAAAACACAGGAAACAGGTCTTGTTACTTTCTATAGCAGAACACGAAAAAAACTCTGGACTAAGGGTGAAGAGAGCGGTAATTTCTTAAAACTTGTTTCTATAAAGGAGGATTGCGATCAGGATACTCTTTTAATTCAGGTGAATCCTAACGGCCCTGTTTGTCATACAGGCCATGATACATGCTGGTTTGAAGAGAACAAACAGGATGATATGGATTTTTTGAAATATTTGCAGGATTTTATTGACAGACGTAAAAAAGAAATGCCTGAGGATTCTTATACGACGTCCTTGTTTAAAAAAGGTGTCCGCAGAATGTCTCAGAAGGTTGGCGAAGAGGCTGTTGAAACGGTTATTGGTGCTATGGCCAATGATGATGAGAATTTTATTTATGAGGGTGCCGACCTACTCTATCATCTTATTGTTTTACTGACATCCAAAGGATATCGTATTGAGGATCTTGTAAGAGAGCTGAAGAAAAGACATAAAGAGGACTAAAATATTTCACTCTTTTTTAAGCCGGTATTAAATTACTGTCAAAAAATCAGTTTAATTATAAGCATACAAAAGAATTAGAACTACCTTTACGGCCTTAATTAAAAAAGCTAAATGCAGAATAAGAATATTAGAAACATTGCTATTATTGCACATGTTGACCACGGCAAAACAACACTGGTCGATAAAATAATCTATTTTTGTCATCTTATAAAAGATCACGAGAAAAGACAGGAGTTAATACTTGATAATAACGATCTTGAACGAGAACGAGGTATTACTATTTTGTCAAAAAATGTTTCTGTTGTATATAATGATGTAAAAATCAATATTATTGATACTCCGGGGCATGCCGACTTTGGAGGAGAGGTAGAACGTGTACTTAATATGGCTGACGGAGTAATTTTACTCGTTGATGCTTTTGAGGGTACTATGCCACAAACTCGTTTTGTGCTTTCAAAGGCACTGGCACTGGGATTAAAACCTATTGTTGTTATCAATAAAGTTGACAAACCAAACTGTCGTCCTGATTTCGTTCATGAACAGGTGTTTGATCTTATGTATAGCCTTAATGCAACTGATGATCAGCTGGATTTTCCTACTGTATACGGATCTGCAAAAGAGGGATGGATGACTTTTGACCTTAAAGATAAATCTGATAATATCGCTCCTTTAATGGATTATATTTTAAAATATATTCCTGCTCCTGTTGAGAATCCGGGTACTCCCCAGATGTTGATTACTTCTCTTGATTATAATGCCTATGTAGGTCGTATTGCTATCGGAAGAATTCACCGTGGTGAACTTAAAGATGGTATGACTGTTTCTCTTGTTAATAGAGAGGGTGTTGCAAAACGTACTAAAATCAAAGAAATTCATACTTTTACAGGTCTTGGTCAGCAAAAGATTGATAAAATGAGCAACGGTGATATCTGTGCTCTTGTTGGTATTGAAGGATTTGAGATCGGTGATTCTATATGTGATCCTGAGAATCCGGAGCCACTTGCTCCTGTCAAAATTGATGAGCCTACTATGAGTATGCTTTTTACTATTAATAATTCTCCTTTCTTTGGCAGAGAAGGGAAATTTGTTACTTCACGTCATATTAAAGAGCGTCTGGATAAGGAACTTGAGAAAAACCTTGCCCTTCGTGTTAAACCCGGAGCAACTGCCGATTCGTTTATCGTTTACGGACGCGGTGTTATGCATTTGTCTGTTTTAATTGAGACTATGCGTCGTGAAGGTTACGAATTACAACTTGGTCAGCCTAAGGTTCTGATTAAAGAAATTGACGGAAAAAAATGCGAGCCTATTGAGCAAATGGATATTGATGTTGCTACTGAATATTCCGGTAAGGTTATCGACAGTGTTACTCTCAGAAAAGCTGAGATGCAGAATATGGAAATCAGAGGTGACCGTACTCATTTCGAATTTGTAATTCCTTCAAGAGGTATTATTGGTTTACGTACACAGATGATGACTGCTACTGCAGGAGAAGCTGTTATTAACCATCGTTTTTTAGAATATCAGCCATGGAAGGGTGATATTGAAGGAAGAAAGAATGGTTCTCTGGTTGCTAAAGAACTTGGGACTACATTTGCTTATGCTCTGAATAAACTTCAGGACAGAGGTCGTTTCTTTGTTGGAGCCGGAGTATCTGTTTATGAAGGTATGGTAATTGGAGAAAATAACAGGGCTGACGATATTACTGTTAATGTTACTCAATCGAAAAAGCTGACAAATATGCGTGCCGCAGGTACTGATGAAAAGTCACACCTTTTCCCGCCTATTAAATTTAGTCTTGAGGAATCTATGGAGTATATTAATGAAGATGAATATCTTGAGGTTACTCCTAAGTCACTTCGTATGCGTAAGATTCTGCTTCATGAAGCGGAAAGAAAGAGAAACACAAGAAAATAAAAAATACTTAACTCTTAAAAAAGGATATGCACAATGCATATCCTTTTTTTGTTTTTGTTTGAGAATATAATCACACAAAAATTAATATCTTTAACAAAAGATGATTTTATGGATTTACCTAAGTTTGTTAAAGATGATTCTTTTCTAATTCCATACCTGCCTGCAATAAATATGAGGATATGCCGGTATAAGGAAAAAGAAAAGGACCTAACCGCCAAAAAAAATCTGACTGATTTTGCCGGTGAATATTTATGGTATGGCTTGCACAAGACAGATGATGGCTGGGTGATACGTGATTATGCTCCTAATGC
>JAENXA010000021.1 GCA_016649735.1 Prolixibacteraceae bacterium
ATCGGGAACCGAAATGGAAGAAGTAGGAACAGTACTGGAAGTCGGTGATGGAATTGCACATATTTACGGACTGTCCGATGTAGAGGCAAATGAAATGATTGAATTCAGCAACGGCATCAAGGGAATTGTCATGAACCTTGAAGAAGATAATGTTGGAGCTGTTATTCTGGGTCCCTGCGAAAAAATCAGAGAAGGTGATGTAGTAAAAAGATTAAAACATATCGCTTCCATTAAAGCAGGAGAAGGTATGCTTGGAAGGGTAATCAATACTATTGGTGAGCCAATAGACGGTAAAGGACCAATTACAGGCGAAACATTTGAAATGCCACTGGAACGTAAAGCTCCTGGAGTTATATACCGTCAGCAGGTAGAACAACCCTTACAGACAGGACTTAAGGCAATTGATGCTATGATACCTATAGGTCGTGGTCAACGTGAGCTGATTATAGGTGACCGTCAGACAGGAAAAACGGCAATTGCCATTGATGCAATAATAAATCAGAAAGATAATTTCAAAAACGGGAAACCAGTATACTGCATCTATGTTGCCATAGGACAAAAAGGGTCAACTGTAGCAAATATTGCTGCCACACTTGAAAAGCACGGAGCAATGGATTATACAATAATAGTTTCTTCCACAGCTTCCGATCCGGCAGCATTACAATATTACGCTCCTTTTGCAGGTGCTGCAATAGGCGAATTATTCAGAGACACTGGCCGCGATGCACTGATTATTTACGATGACCTTTCAAAGCAGGCAGTATCCTATCGTGAAGTTTCTCTTTTACTTCGTCGACCACCGGGTCGTGAAGCTTATCCAGGAGATATTTTCTATCTTCACTCAAGATTACTGGAAAGAGCAGCAAAAATTATTGACTCCCAGGAAATTGCTGAAAATATGAACAATCTTCCTAAATGTCTTAAAGGGAAAGTAAAAGGAGGAGGTTCTCTTACAGCATTACCAATTATTGAAACTCAGGAAGGAGATGTTGCAGCATATATCCCAACTAATGTAATATCAATTACAGACGGTCAGATATTTTTGGATTCCAATTTGTTCCATTCAGGAGTAAGACCTGCCATTAACGTAGGAATTTCAGTATCCAGAGTAGGAGGAAATGCACAGATTAAGACTATGAAAAAAATAGCCGGAACATTAAAACTGGACCAGGCACAATACCGCGAACTTGAAGCATTCTCAAAATTCGGATCAGACCTCGACGCATCAACAAAAAGTGTTCTTGATAAAGGCCGTAAAAACGTTGAAATATTAAAGCAGAATCAATATGTTCCAATGTCCATAGAACATCAGATTGCAATTATTTACTGTGGTGTAAACAGACTGATGAAACAAATCACTGTAGATAAGGTCAAAGATTTTGAAAAAGATTTTCTGGATCTGATGGATATGCAATATAAACAAGTGCTGAAAGATCTTAAAAACGGGAAACTTACAGACAACGCTGTTGACTCAATAAAAAAAGCCGCAAAAGAAATTTCGGATCGTTATCAACAAAAAAAATAATATAAACAGCATAAGCTAATTATATTAAAATTTAGAATTTATGCCCAACTTAAAGGAAATAAGAACAAGAATTTCTTCAATAACAACGACACTGCAGGTAACAAGTGCCATGAAAATGGTATCCTCTGCAAAATTAAAAAAAGCTCAGGGGGCCATCATGCAAATGCGTCCGTATGCAGCTAAATTAGAAGAAATTGTTTCCCTGATTAGCAATGATCGCAATACAGAAGAAGAATTCCCTTTTACAAAAGAAAGAGATCCTGATAATATTTTAATTGTAATAATATCATCAGACAGTGGCTTATGCGGAGCATTTAATTCAAACATAATAAAAACTGCGTTAACACTTGCAGATAAAAAATATCACAAGCAAAATAGTTCAGGGAAAGTTGATTTTTTTTCAATAGGGAAACAGGGAAAGAAAATTTTAAAAGCAAAAAAAATAACGGTAGTTGAGCAAATCGACAATTTCTTTGATACTCTTGATTTTGAACATTCACAGGAATTATCAAAAAAAATCGTATCTTTTTTCAACGATAAAAAATATGATCATATTGAATTAGTTTATAATGCATTTAAAAATGCAGGTTCACAAATATGCACTTCAGAACAATTCTTACCGATTCTTCCACTAAAACAGGATGAAAAAGAAAAGGAAAAGAACAATAATCTTGATTTTATATTTGAACCATCCAGACAGGAAATATTAGAGGATATTTTACCCCGTTCACTAAAGATTCAGTTCTATAGTGCCCTACTTGATTCCTTTGCCGCAGAACAAGGCGCAAGAATGACTGCCATGTCTCAGGCAAGTGATAATGCAACTGATCTTATTAAAAAACTTAATCTACAGTTTAACAAAGCACGTCAAGCAGCTATTACCAATGAAATAATTGAGGTTACCAGCGGTTCAATGGCATAAAGTAAACATCAATTAAATAATCTAATAAAAAAATCAATACAAACTAAAGTCTTCTTAAATTTGTATTGATTACCAATTTAATTTTTAATGTATAAAACCCTGTAAACTTTTTTCAGGATTATACATATTAATGAGAATAGAGATTATATAACAAATATTTCCCCAAGTATTTATCTTTACTAATTTTCATTTTCTTTTATGTAAACGCTTTACTTTTTTCTTTTTGTTTGCAGCATAAGCAGCAGCTGCGCGTTTAATCTTTTTCTTCTTCTGGAAAGCACCGCGAAATTCAGGATTCTCCATACGATGTTGATGATCAATAGTTCTAAGCTGACTCTCACTTTCCTTATGTGAAGAAGGGACAATTTCCACCTCCTGCGGAAAATCTTTTTCTGTAATATCCATTCTTATCATTTCAGCAATCTTCTGCAAAGAATACTCCTCAGAGGGATCCGCAAAAGTAATGGCAATACCTTTATGATGAGCCCTTGCAGTTCGTCCAATACGATGAACATAATTTTCATACTCCACCGGGGGATTGAAATTAATAACATGCGAAACAAGAGGAATATCCAGCCCGCGGGCGCAAACATCAGTAGTCACAAGAATCCGCACCTTACCCTCCTTAAAATCACGAATAGCATTTATCCTTGTACTTTGTCCCTTATTAGAATGAATAACACGCTTATCACCCTCCGTCTTACGACTAACAACCTTAAATATCTGCTCAGCATTCTCCTTGGTACGAACAAAAATAATGACACGGTCAAACAACTCCTCATCTCTAAGCAAAAAAGCAAGTAAATTCAATTTCGTCCTTGTATTGGGAACCTTATAAAAATATTGTTCAACCTCCTCCGGGGTACTGGCAGAAAGTGAAACCTCCACCCTGTCAGGTAAAGCCAGAAACTCCTTACTCATATTATCAACCCTCTCTGTTAAAGTAGCCGAAAAAAACAGATTCTGCCTCTTAGATTGAAGCAATCCTGTAATTCTCCTTATCTGAGGTATAAAACCCATATCAAGCATACGGTCAACCTCGTCAATCACAAGAGTTTTTACTTTTTTCAGAACCAAAAAATCTCTGCTATATAAATCCAGCAACATTCCTGGAGTCGCCACCAGAATATCAATACCCGGCTCGATTAAAGCAGCCTGCTTAGTCCATCCCGTTCCGCCATAAACAGCAGCATAACGAATATTATTATAAATGGTAAGACGTTTTATCCTCTCACCCACCTGAATAGACAATTCTCTTGTAGGTACAAGAATTAAAGCCCTGGGATCAGTACCTTCCGCTTTAACTAATTTCGATAGAAGCGGTAACAAATAAGCCTCTGTTTTACCTGTACCAGTCTGTGCAATTCCCAATACATCATTCCCTGATCGTATTCTTGGTATAGATTTTTCCTGAATAAGCGTAGGTTCAGTAAGACCTGCTTCTTTTAAAGCTTTTAAAAAGGACTTGTTAATATGTAATTCTTCAAATGTACTCATTGTCTTAATTAATTCTATTGATATACTTTCCAGGGCAAATCATTAAGCAAAATACTTAAACCCAAATCTGTCAACAGGATCTAAATCCTGTTGACAGACAATCCCTTTAAAAACGCAGATATGATTAATATACAAATTCTTATCGAATAATACCCGGTAATGTTTTTCCTCTTCAGGTGTAAAAGTGATAAAAAGATCTGTTTGAACCGCATATTTCGTAACATCTTTTTCCTCAATTTACATTAAACGTCCTGATTTATTCTTATTTTAATACTCATTACAAAACTTCCTTGCGGAATTTAAGTAATATATAACTTTTCAATTATACTTATTTCCTTAATTCATTCCATTGATAGACCTTCCCGGGCAAACTATTTACTACCCCCTTAAACTCCAGATCCAGCAACAAGGAAAATACACGGTTTAAAGGCAATCCAGTCAAAACACAAATTTTATCAACATATAACTTCTTATCTGACAATACACTGTGAATTTTTTCCTCTTCAGGTGTAAGAGTGATAAAAAGATCTTTCTGAACCGAATCTTTATGAATATTCTTTTTCTCCCAGGACATAAAACGCTCAAGATCATTTAAATCTTCAATTAAAGCAGCCTTGTTATCCCTAATCAGCTGATTACAACCTTCAGAGAAATAATCATTATTTCTTCCAGGCAATGCAAATACATCTCTGTTATAAGAGTTCGCAAGACCCGCAGTTATCAAAGACCCGCCTCTTGAAGCCGATTCTACAACAACAGTTGCATCCGATAAACCCGCAATAATTCTATTCCTAGATACAAAAGTCCATCTTCCTATTTCAGAACCTGTGGTGAATTCACTTACAATACCTCCATTAACCTGCATTTTTTGGGCAACAGAACGATGTACTGCCGGATATATCATATCCAAAGGATGACCTAATACGCCAATAGTTGGGATATTATATTTCAGACAAGCTCTGTGCGAGGCGACATCTATACCATATGCCAATCCGCTAACAACAGTATATCCACCACTATCAGCCATATCAGAAATAAGACGGTCACAAAAACGACGGCCATATTCCGTTGACTTACGAGTACCAACAACAGCGATCATTCTTTCTCCGTCAGGATTTAAATTTCCTTTGCCATATAAAATCAAAGGAGCATCTTCACATTGTTTTAAACGAACGGGATAATCATCATCAAAATAATAATAAGCAGAGACATTGTTTTTATTCATAAATATTATCTCATTATCTGCCATTTCCAATGCCTTCTTAGGTAAAACTTCTTTATGTTTTCCGGCAACCTTTCTTAATATATTACCATCCCTGAAAAGTTCATCAATGCTGTTATAACAAGCAAACAATTTCTTTGCAACAGAGCATTTCATTCCCGGCATAAGAGAAAATGCAATTTGGTATCTGATTTCTTCTTTATCTTTCATTTAATGAAAAATATAAAATAAAAGAGAAGATGTCAATAGTTAAAAGGTTATAAAAAGCCTACTATTTCAGACTGTTAGAAAAATCTTCACTTTTCTAAAGCAGATTTATTAATTTTCATACAAATCAATGATAAAGCAGCTAATGACAAATGGCCGCACTTTTCCTTTTCTACTTTAATTTTTTAAATCTTATATTTGTACCTAAATTCCGCAAGGAAGTTTCGTAATGAGCATTCAAATAACAATAAATCAGGAAGTAAGCCGATTGAATCATAGCAATAGCTATGGTGATTGAGGATTACTTAGTATAACGACTGATTTGAAGTTAGTTGTATGCGTAATAGATAATTCCTTGCGAATTTTAGGTTGTAATATAATATTTATTAATATGACATCAGCAGATACAAATCCACAAAGTAGCATCATCTTTTCACGACAAATTACAGAAGAGCTGGAGAAAATTATTAATTCTTTCCCTGAAGGAAAAACATTTTTGCTCACTGAAGAAACGCCTGAAAAGCTTTGTCTTCCTATATTACAGCCACTTCTTAAAAAGAAAGGCATCCGCCAGGTTGTCATTCCCGGCGGCGAAAACAATAAATCTACTGAGTCGGTAACAAAAGTCTGGGAATTTTTGTCGAAAAACGGTGCTGACAGAAAGTCTTTACTGATTAATTTAGGCGGAGGAATGTTAACTGATTTAGGAGGTTTTTCAGCTTCAACCTTTAAAAGAGGTATGGCTTTTGTAAATATCCCCACAACCCTTCTCTCTCAGGTAGATGCCTCTGTAGGAGGAAAAACAGGTATAAATTTCAACGGACTGAAAAACGAAATAGGTGTATTTAATAATCCCTGTAAGGTTATAATCGATACGGATTTCCTCAAAACGATAGATGATAAAAATTTTCTTTCGGGTTTTGCAGAAATGATTAAACACGGATTAATTAAAAACCCTGAGCATCTCAAAAAGCTTCTTGATTATGATATGAATAAAAAAGATCTTACTGAACTTCAGAAAATTATAAAAGAATCAGTTAATATAAAAGAATGGTTTGTAAAAAGAGATCCTACGGAAAAGAATATCCGTAAGGCTCTCAATTTCGGACATACTGCAGGTCATGCTTTTGAAAGTTTTGCTCTCCATAAGGGAAAACCAATTTTGCATGGATATGCCGTTATTTTCGGTATAATAGCTGAACTATACCTGTCGGGTAAAAAAATGGGATTCGACAAAAAAATATTGCAGGATATAACCGGATGGATAATTAAAAAATACGGAAAATTTGAAATTTCAACTGAGGATGAAGAACCTTTATACGGATTAATGACACACGACAAGAAAAATGAAAATAACCAGATTAATTTCACGCTGCTGTCCAAAATCGGAGAAGTAGAAATAAATCAGGTTTGTTCGAAGCAGGAAATAATGGATACACTTAATTATTACAGAAATTTATAATCCGTTAATTATGAAGTATTTTCTTTCAAAAAAAGACAAAAATTTAAACGGAACAATTAATCTACCGTCATCAAAAAGCATTTCCAACAGACTTCTTATTATACATTCTTTAAGCAATTCTGATAAGCCCATTGAGAATATTTCGACAAGTGACGATACTATAGTTATGCAAAAGGCTTTGCATGAGAAAAGTAATTTAATTAATATCGGTCATGCAGGTACTGCTATGCGTTTTCTTACTGCTTATTTTTCTATAATTCCGGGGGAAAGAATTATCACAGGTTCTGAGAGAATGAAACAGCGTCCTATAAAAATTCTGGTTGATGCGCTAAGAATTCTGGGAGCTGAAATTGAATATGAAGGTAATGAGGGATTCCCCCCTCTTAAAATCAAAGGGAAAAATCTTAAAGGAGGAAAAACAGAGTTAAACGGTAACATAAGCAGCCAATATATTTCTGCCTTATTGCTGATTGCCCCAATTCTTAAAGGTGGTCTTACTTTACATCTTACAGGAAATATTATTTCCCGCTCTTATATAGAAATGACTTTAAAACTTATGGAACAGTCGGGAATTTTATGGTCATGGAAAGGCCCTGATATTCATATTAATGAACAAAGTTATAATTCCGAACGATTTTTTGTGGAATCCGACTGGACCGCTGCTTCTTATTGGTACGAGATGTTATCTCTTTCTGACAGCGGCAGTATTACTCTTAAAAATCTGCATTCAGAAAGTCTTCAGGGAGACTGCATTCTGCCTTCATGGTTTAAGGGTTTCAACATAAAAAGTAAATTCAAGGGAGATGATGTTATTCTTGAAAAAACTGATTCTTTAGTTCCCAAAAATCTTAAACTTAATTTTACAGAAAATCCTGATCTTGCCCAGACTATGGTTGTACTTTGTGTTTTAAAAAATATTCCTTTCCATTTTACCGGTCTTAAAACATTGAAAATAAAGGAAACAGACCGAATCTTCGCTCTTAAGACGGAACTTGCAAAGTTAGGCGCAAATATTACAGAACCAGCAAATGGTGAACTCAGCTGGGATGGTTCATTATCTCTTAAAAAGGATCCTATTCCCTGCTTTTCAACTTACACAGATCACCGCATGGCTTTATCTCTCTCTCCTGTTGCCATGTGCAGAGATATAATTATCGATTCTCCGGAAGTAGTTACCAAATCGTATCCTTTATTTTTTAAGGATCTTGTGCAAACAGGTTATATAGTAAGGGAGAATAAAAATTAAAGTTTTTTTACTCATTATAATACAGTTATACTATTATTACAAATAATAATTGAGAAGAAAACCATATATTAGTGATTATAAAACAACTGTTAGTGTGGAAAAACAACTCCAAATTATCCTATAAATTAAAGATGTAGCGAATAAACAAAAGTAATGTCATTGTAACATCATTGTAACACAAATGTAATATCTACCCACTTACTTTGAGCCAAAATGAATAAGAAAGTTAAAAGAAAATGGAAAATTATTATCTAATACTTGTTATTGTATTATTTGCCCTTGCAATTTCCGATTTAATAGTCGGAGTAAGCAATGATGCCGTAAATTTCTTAAATTCGGCTATAGGATCTAAAGTTGCCCCTTTAAAGATAATTTATATAGTGGCAAGTATTGGCATACTGGTAGGAGCTACTTTTTCAAGCGGAATGATGGAAGTGGCCAGAAAGGGAATATTCCATCCGGAGATGTTTGCCTTCTCTGAGATAATGATAATTTTTCTTTCGGTAATGATTACGGATGTAATTCTGCTAGATTTATTTAACACTTTAGGACTGCCAACTTCAACTACAGTTTCCCTAGTTTTCGAACTACTGGGATCGGCTGTAGGTGTTTCTTTAATTAAAATTCATCAGGGAGGTGAAGCTGCAGGTACTCTTTCTCAATATATTAACAGTGAAAAAGCACTGGCTATTATATCCGGAATTCTGGTATCCGTAGTAGTAGCTTTTATAGTTGGTGCAATAATCCAATATATTACAAGAATCGTCTTTTCTTTCAGACTCAATAAAACTTTAAAATATTTCGGTACTGTTTTCGGTGGTCTGTGTATTTCAGCCATAACTTATTTCATGATAATCAAAGGTATAAAAGGAGTTCCTTTTATTTCAGCAGAAACAATTGATTATATTATGAACAATATTGGTAAAATACTTTTAATTAGCTTTTTAGGATGGACTATTATTCTTCAGCTGTTATCCTGGCTTTTTAGCATAAATATTCCCAAAATCATTGTACTTGCAGGAACTTTTGGTCTTGCTATGGCATTTGCCGGTAATGACCTTGTAAATTTTGTAGGTGTTCCTGTTGCCGGATTTCAATCATTTAAAGCATGGATTGCCGAAGGTGCTATAAATCCGGATTCTTTTACAATGACTATGCTTCAAGGGAAAATGCCAACCCCAACTTTAATATTAATTGCCTCAGGAATTGTAATGATAGTAACTCTTATTACATCAAAGAAAGCTAAAAATGTTATTGCCACTACTGTAGATCTATCACGTCAGAATAACGAAGGTAATGATGAACGTTTTGTTTCTTCTGCATTTTCAAGGGCTCTGGTTCGTAATTCCCTAACAATAAGTAAAGGTGTTAACAAAATAATCCCGTCAAGACTGATAAAATTTCTGAATTCACGTTTTTATCAGCCCGAAGAATCTCCTTCTGATAAATCAAAGGACAGACCGGCTTTCGATACTATCAGGGCATCAATTAATCTTATTATTTCCGGAATTTTAATATCTATCGGAACTTCTTATAAACTGCCTCTTTCTACCACCTATGTTACTTTTATGGTAGCTATGGGGACATCCCTATCAGACAGAGCATGGGGAAGAGAAAGTGCCGTTTACCGTATATCAGGAGTATTTGCCGTTATTGGCGGCTGGTTTATGACAGCTCTTTCTGCTTTTGTTATAGCTTCTGTAATTGCTACAATTATCTCGTTATGCGGCACTTTTATGATATTTATTTTTGTAGCCTTTGCTGCTTTCTTAATTCTTAGAACACAATCCTTCTTTAATAAAAAAGCCGGTGAAAAAAAAGAAGATGAAGATGAGAAAATCATGGAAACAGATGATAACTATGAAGTTATAAAGAAGACTAAAAAACAGATGATCGAGTCTCTTTTAATTATACATCAGATTTATACTATGGGTATAAACGGTTTTCTTGAAGAAAACAGGAGTATTATGAAAGATGTTCAGAAAAAGAAGAATCTATATAATATAAAGTCTAAAAAACTAAAGAATAAGCTTCCTGATGTAATACAGGCTATAAAACAGCAGGATTCTTCAAATACCGGACATTATTATGTAGTACTTATTAACTGTCTTCGTGAAATAAGTCATTCACTGGATTATCTTATACAACCAATGTACGAGCATCTTGAAAATAATCATAAACCATTTATTGAGTCACAGAAACAGGAATTAAGTGATTTCTTAAAACAGATAACAGTATTTTTTAAT
This sequence comes from Prolixibacteraceae bacterium, assembly GCA_016649735.1. GTDB lineage: Bacteria > Bacteroidota > Bacteroidia > Bacteroidales > Prolixibacteraceae > JAENXA01. The sequence goes on from JAENXA010000021.1 coordinate 10,328, forward strand.
TTTTCTCTTGAAGTACTTGAAAATGAAGAATCAGAAAACGTTGTAAGACTGATTCAGTTAAAAAATGATCTCTCAAATTGTCTGATTGTTATGGAAAAAAATCAGATTAAAAGGATTAAAAAGAAAGAAACTAATACAAGAAATGCATTCCTTTTCTTTAATACGATTACTGAGACAAGAAATTTTTTGATTAACTATATAAATCTGTGCAAATCGCAGCGACATTTCATTCCTCAGAAAAAATTACACGATAATATTTAAAAAAATAAAAAATCAGGTTGTAAAGGGAAGTCTCCTGTAATTTATTAACACAGACGTTTATTATTATACACATGTATTAAAAATGTTTAAATTAAGTTATTCAAAATTTTACATATTTTAACGTACTTCTCATAATTTGGTTTTATTTTTGTCTGTCCAATACTTAACAAGGATAGATGGAGAATTATTACCTGATACTTATCATTGTCTTATTCGCTTTAGCTATATCCGGCTTAATCGTCGGAGTGAGTAATGATGCTGTTAATTTTTTAAATTCGGCTATAGGATCGAAAGTTGCACCGCTAAGGGTGATTTTTATTGTAGCCAGTTTAGGCATTATTATAGGTGCATCATTTTCAAACGGAATGATGGAAATAGCAAGGAAAGGTATTTTTCATCCCGAAATGTTTGCTTTCTCTGAGATTATGATCATTTTCCTTTCGGTAATGATTACGAATATGATTCTTCTGGACTTGTTTAACACTTTTGGACTACCTACCTCCACAACTGTTTCACTGGTTTTTGGATTACTTGGTTCGACAATAGGTGTTTCTATTGTTAAAATATATCATGCAGGAGAGAATGCCGGAAAACTTTCGGGATACATTAATAGTAGCAAGGCTCTGGCTATTATATCCGGGATCCTGATATCCGTCGTTATTGCTTTTATTGTAGGTTCAATAATTCAATATATTACAAGGATTGTATTTTCCTTTAGACTAAACAAAACTTTAAAATATTTCGGATCTGTATTCGGAGGAATCTGTATATCTGCAATGACTTACTTTATTATTATAAAGGGAATACAGGGAGCTTCATTTATTTCTAAGGATAATCTTAATTACATAACAAACAATATAGGTGAAATTCTTATTATTAGCTTTATAGGCTGGACAATCATTTTACAGATTTTAACCTGGCTTTTTAAAATTAATATACCAAAAATCATTGTTCTGGCTGGAACTTTCGCACTTGCCATGGCATTTGCCAGTAACGATCTTGTAAATTTTATAGGTGTTCCTGTTGCAGGATTTCAGTCGTTTCAGGCATGGGTAAATGCCGGAGCCGGTAATCCGGATACATATATAATGACTCAGCTTCAGGGTCAGATGCCTGCCCCTACACTAATCCTGCTAATTTCAGGAATAATAATGATTTTTACTCTCATTACATCAAAAAAAGCAAAAAATGTTATAGCTACTACAGTAGAGCTTTCAAGACAAAACAGTGAGGGTAACGATGAGCGTTTTGTTTCATCATTATTCTCAAGAGCACTGGTTCGTAATTCTATGATATTAAGCAAGGGCTTCAATAAAATAATACCCGGGAAAGTTATAAAGTATCTGGATTCAAGATTTTATCAGCCGGAGGAAACTCCTGAAAACAATGCAGAGGACAGACCGGCTTTCGATACCATAAGGGCTTCAATTAATCTGATTATTTCAGCAATATTAATTTCAATTGGTACTTCATGGAAATTACCTCTTTCTACGACTTATGTCACATTTATGGTAGCCATGGGGACTTCTCTTTCCGACCGTGCCTGGGGACGTGACAGTGCCGTTTATCGTATTTCAGGAGTTTTCGCAGTTATAGGCGGCTGGTTTATGACAGCTCTTATTGCTTTTTTGATAGCTTTAATCATTGCTCTGGTAATTTCTCTGAGTGGAACTTTCATGGTTTTTGTTTTTGTAGCTTTTGCTGTTTTCTTAATTTTCAGAACCCAGGCTCTATTCAAAAAAAAGGCTAACGAAAAAAAAGAAGATGAATATAAACGAATTCTTGTTACTGACGGTAGTGATGAAGTCATGAAAAAGACTAAAATACAAATGATTGAATCTCTTAATACTATACATAATATTTATTCTATAGGACTAACCGCTTTTCTGAATGAAAGCAGGAGTAAAATGAAAAATATTCAGAAAAACAAAGACTCTTTTGATATAAAATCCAAAAAAATCAAGAACAAAATATCAGAAGTTGTACAGGCTCTGCGGCAACAGGATTCTCTTGAAACCGGACACTACTACTTTCAGCTGGTTAATTGCCTCAGGGAAATAAGTCATTCTCTTGATTATCTTATTCAGCCTCTGTATGAACATATGGAGAATAATCATAAACCTTTCATAGAATCACAAAGACAGGAACTAAATGAATTCCTTGGACAGATAAATATTTTCTTTATTGCATCCTTAGACGTTTTGGAAAATGGTAAAGAATCAGAAGTAGTTCATCTGATACAGATGAAAAATAAACTTACAAACAGTCTGTCTGTTATGGAGAAAAATCAGTTTAAAAGGATTAAAAGAAAAGAGGTAAAAACCAGAAATGCATTCCTTTTCTTTAATACTATTACGGAGACTAAGTCTTTTCTAACTAATTATATAAATCTGTGTAAATCACAGCGTCATTTCTTCCCGCAAAAAAAGACTTCTAATTCCGGGATTTCAGGAGTTCAACAGAAGCAATAGCACTGCCGGATAAGGCATCAGGCTTTAATATAATAACTCTTGTTTTTGTTATACGAGAATCCTTTAAAACTATATCAGCTATTTTATTTGTAAGGGTTTCAAGAAGATTAAAATGCCCGTTTCTTACAAAAGAAACGATATCATCTGACAATATTTTATAGTCATATATTCCCTCAGGACTGTCTTTCTCGATTATTGTATCTGAAAGATTTACTTCGGCCTCAAGATTTATTATTACCCGTTGACGGGAATTTTTTTCTTCGGGATAAAAACCTATATATGCGTCTACCTGCAAATTATCTATATGAATCTTAAATTTCAATAGTACTGTTTATTAGGGTAATGGAATTTAAAATGTAGCCAATTTTGCCAAATATTTACCTATGATGTCAAATTCAATATTGACAAGGGTGCCTTCTTTTATAGTGTGGAAATTGGTATTTTCGTATGTATAGGGTATTATGGCTACCTGAAAAGAATCTTTTTTGGAATTTACAACCGTAAGACTTACTCCGTTTACTGTAACAGATCCTTTTTCAACTGTCATATATCCTGCCTTAGCTGCCTTATTATCTGTTTTATACTCAAATGTAAAATACCAGCTTCCTTCTGATTCTTCTACTTTTTTACATTCTGCCGTTTCGTCAACATGTCCCTGAACAATATGACCGTCTAATCTTCCGTTCATCAACATACTTCTTTCCAGGTTCACTTTGGATCCTACTTTCAAATCTTTTAGATTAGTTTTTAAAATAGTTTCCTTTATAGCAGTAACTGTATATGTTTTTACTTCTTTATTAATATTCACTACTGTAAGACAGACTCCGTTATGTGAAAGACTCTGGTCTATTTTAAGTTCATTTACAAAAGAACAGGTAAGTGTAAAATGATAATTTTCCTGCTCTTTTCTAATTTCTTTAACTGTTCCGAATTCTTCTACTATTCCTGAAAACATAATTTTTGTTTAAAAAAATAAAATAAAAATACCACTATAAAACTTCTAATATCAACTTCCCGACTAAATTATCATCATATAGATTTATAATACTAACTTTCCTACTGCTTTTTATTCTCTCTTCCCGTATTGTTCCTGATAATATTTTAAATAATCACCGGTTGTAATATTTTTCATCCAGTCTTTATGACTCAGATACCAGTCTACTGTTTTTTCCAACCCTTCTTCAAACTGAAGACTTGGCTCCCATCCAAGTTCATTTTTTAGCTTTGTGGAATCTATGGCATATCTAAGATCATGTCCGGGACGATCTTTTACATATGTGATTAATTTTTCGGAAGTGCCTGTTTTACGCCCCAATTTCTTATCAACTATTTTACACATAAGTTTAATAAGATCGATATTTTTCCATTCGTTAAAGCCACCTATATTATA
>JAENXA010000220.1 GCA_016649735.1 Prolixibacteraceae bacterium
CAATGTTCCAACATTTAGATTATAATATTTAACCGGATTTAAACAGGCAATTTTCAATACATCATACATATCATAACCATCTTTAATTGCCATGCGGACAATTTTATCGATATGTCCCAAATGTATAATATCATCAGGATGAGAATCATCAGTACAAAACATCACATCCCGGGGATTTGTTTTAATTAATGGTTTTAAAGATTCATAATTCCTTGCTGCACTGCCTTCACGAATAATGATCTTCATGCCTGCAGAAAGTTTTTCTTCTGCCTCCTTCAGATTAGAACATTCATGATCGTTAGTAATACCGCTTTTTATATATTTAAGTAAAGCATCTCCACTCAATCCCGGAGCATGACCATCTATAGGCAAACCACAATCTTTTGCTGATTGTAACTTTGCCATAACCTCACTGTCTTTGTTCAAAACTCCAGGCACATTCATCATCTCCGAAAGTCCTGCAAACTTACCTGTCTCCATCATTTTTTTAACGTCCTCTGATGAAACAATATCTCCTGAAACATCAAAAGGAGTAGCCGGTACACACGACGGGACAGTAAAAAAAAGTTTCAAAGGTGATTTTTTACCATTTTCAATCATAAAATTGATCCCTTTCGTACCCAGAACATTGGCAATTTCATGAGGATCCGTCACAACAGCTACCGTTCCGTGACTAACCGTTAACCAACCAAAATTCTGTGGCGTAAGCATTGAACTCTCTATATGCACATGTGAATCAATAAATCCTGGCATAATATAATTTTTCTCAGATACATCCTCAGGCACAATTTTATAAATTTTACCCTCTCTTACATGTACCGATCCACTATATATTTCCCTTTGCAAAATATCAACTACCCTCCCTTTTACAACAAAATCATTCATTTCAATAACTTTTTACTAAAATCAACAGATAATTAAAAATTAACTATATTCCTTGCGGAATTTTGTATTACGAAACTTACCTGCAAAAATCGTGTTATATATTTATATTTTACTTTTGATTGTAATTTATTAAAATATTTCTAAATAAAACAGATATTATTTTGCTTTAATTTAAGGAAAATATTTTAACAAATACATTATTGTTTTTTTAAAAAAAGTAACAGATTATCTCAGTCTGAAAAATAAAAAATCTTTCCTTTGTGATGTCCGATATCATGATAAAAACAATTTGAATTTTGTATTTTAGTAAAAAAATTTTTCATGGATAAAAAACTGATACTTTCTAAGATAGAATCCCTTCGTAATGAGCTGGAAAAATATAATTATCAATATTATGTTCTTTCCAATCCTGTACTCTCTGATTATGATTTTGATATAAAAATGAAGGAACTCGAAAAGCTGGAAAAAGAAAATCCTGATTTCTTTGATGAGAACTCTCCTACCCAAAGAGTAGGCAGTGACATTCAGCATGAATTTGTCCAGGTAAAGCACAGTTATCCGATGCTTTCTCTTGCCAACAGCTATTCTGAACAGGATCTTACTGAATTCGACAATCGTATCAGAAAAATAATTCATGAGCCATATGAATATTGCTGCGAATTAAAATTTGACGGAACATCCATAAGCATATTATATGAAAATGGTAAATTAATAAGAGCTGTAACCCGTGGAGACGGGGTAAACGGAGACGACGTTACCCGAAATATTCGTACCATTCGCTCTATTCCGCTAAAATTAAAAGGAAACGATTACCCTTCAAAATTTATTATTCGAGGTGAAGTGCTTATGCCTTTTGAAGTATTCAGGGAATTAAATAACTCACGTGAAGAAATAGGAGAAGCTCCGTTTGCCAATCCACGCAATGCAGCTTCCGGAACACTAAAGCTTCAAAATTCATCAGAAGTAGCAAAACGGAAACTCGATGCATACCTTTATTATCTGCTTGGAGAAGAATTACCGGAAAACGGGCATTACGAAAACCTTGAAAAAGCCAGAGACTGGGGATTCAAGATTTCTTCACATATGAAAATATGCAAAAACCTAAAAGAAATTTTTGACTATTTAAAATACTGGGACACAGAAAGATTTAATCTTCCTGTAGCCACCGATGGAATTGTAATTAAGGTCAACTCACTGAAGCTTCAAAATAATCTTGGATACACAGCAAAAACACCACGATGGGCAATAGCTTTCAAATTTAAGGCAGAACGTGTAAGTACCCTTCTTGAATCGGTAACATTTCAGGTAGGACGTACAGGAGCCATTACTCCGGTTGCCAACTTAAAACCGGTACAGCTGGCAGGAACTGTAGTAAAACGTGCCACGCTTCATAATGCTGACATTATTAAAAATCTTGATCTTCATATAAAAGATACTGTTTTTGTTGAAAAAGGAGGAGAAATCATTCCTAAAATTGTATCTGTTGACCTTTCAAAAAGGAAACCGGATACCAATCCGGTAGAATTTATAAAAAACTGTCCCGAATGTGGAACGCCACTAGTTCGTGGTGAAGACGAATCTGCACATTATTGTCCCAACGAAACTGGATGTCCTCCGCAAATAAAAGGAAGAATAGAGCATTTTATCAGCAGAAAAGCCATGAACATTGATGGTCTGGGAGAAGAAACTATTGAATTATTATATGATGAAGGACTTATTCGCAACTGTGCCGATTTATACGATATTACAAAGCAACAGCTTATTCCACTTGAAAGAATGGGTGAAAAATCAGCAAGTCGTATTCTAAAAAGTCTTGAAGACTCAAAAAAAGTACCCTTTGAGAGAGTTATATATGCACTTGGAATTCGTCATGTCGGAGAAACCGGAGCAAAAACTCTTGCCTTCAAATCAAAGA
>JAENXA010000169.1 GCA_016649735.1 Prolixibacteraceae bacterium
AGAATTATATTTTTTGCTTGGAGAAATTTATTCTAAAAAACAGCAATGGGGAAAGGCTGTAAATCAATTTCGTAAAGTTCTTGATCTGGATCCTGAAAATAAAGAAGCAAAAACCAGAATAAGAATAATTTCTTCTATTTTTAACTTTTTCAATCCGGATCAGTTTAATCCATAAACTGATCAAATATTAAACTCATCTTTTGTTTTTACAATAGAATTTTAATTTTATTGTAAAATGCAGTATGTCGTTTTAGCCTATTTCGTCGACAGCCTTTTTCAGTTTAACAAGTTTGGTAAGTAACCCTTCAAGAAGGTCTAAACGTAACATGTTGGCACCGTCTGATTTTGCAGCAGAAGGATTTGGATGTGTTTCAAGAAATAATCCATCCACACCAGTAGCTATACTTGCTTTTGCTATTGTCTCAATTAATTCCGGTTTCCCGCCTGTTACGCCTGAAGTCTGATTAGGTTGTTGTAATGAATGGGTAATATCCATAATAACAGGACAGTTATTTCTTTTCATTACCGGAATACCACGGAAATCAACTATTAAATCCTGATATCCGAATGTAGTTCCTCTGTCTGTAATCATAACGTTATTATTTCCGCTGTCCCTTACTTTATTTACAGCAAATTTCATTGATTCAGGAGACAGAAATTGTCCTTTTTTTATATTAACTGTTTTCCCTGTTTTTGCTGCAGCTACCAAAATGTCTGTTTGTCTGCACAGAAAGGCCGGAATTTGTAAAACGTCTACATATTTTGCAGCCATTGCTGCCTCAGTTGATGAATGAATATCGGTTACAGTAGGGATATTGAATTTTTCTCCTATAGATTTAAGAATATTTAATGCTTTTTCATCTCCTATTCCGGTAAAGGAATCTATTCTGGAACGGTTTGCTTTACGATAAGAACCTTTAAAAATAAAAGAAATTTTTAGTCTGTCGCATATGTCGTTTATTTTTTCAGCTATTTCGAAAGCCATATTTTCTCCTTCTATAGCACATGGACCAGCAAGTAAAATGAAATTTTTTTCTGCGTATTTTAATTTAGGTATCATTGTTATATTTTTTATTATAAAAGGAAATTTATTTTTCAGGTGATGTGGCCAGAATTAGTTTGTACTGGTTCTTTTTTGCTATATTCATAATTTTAACCACTTCCTCTATAGGGACGGTTTTGTCGGCATAAAGAGAAACACATCCATCTTTTTGGTCGCCTAATGTTTTTTTTAACAAAGGTTCTATTTCATTAAAGGTTACTCTTCGAAGTTCCCCGTTAATATTAACATAATATTTAAGGTCTCCTGTAATCGAAACTGAAGTTTCCGGTTTTGATGCTGTCTGGTTATTACTTTGTGGAAGAATTAGCTTTAGAGCATTTGGCGCAACAAGTGTAGATGAAATCATAAAAAATATTAACAGCAGAAATACAATATCTGTCATTGAAGACATGCTAAACTTGGCATTTATTTTATTATTTCGTTTTAAAGCCATCTTTTTTTATTTTTCAGCTTCATTCAGTAAATCCATAAAATCAGAAATTGTATTTTCTGTCTTATGTACTACTTTTTCTACATCCGTTACCAGAATATTATAGGCAAAATAAGCAATAATTCCAACAATAAGACCGGCTACGGTTGTAACCATAGCTTGATAAATACCTGAAGAAAGAAGAGTTATATCGACATTACTCCCTGCCATAGCCATATCATAAAAAGCCTGTATCATTCCGCAAACAGTTCCTAAAAATCCAATCATTGGAGCTCCTCCTGCTATGCTGGCTAAAAGAGGTAATCCCTTCTCAAGTTTTGAAATTTCTATATTGCCTATTGTTTCAATAGCATCTTTTATTTCCATTTCGGGATGACCTATTCGGGTAAGTCCTTTTTCAATCATATGACTTGTAGAAGAGCCATCAGATTTAGCTATATTAATAGCATCTTTTATGTTTCCAAGAATTACTTGTTCTTTAATCTTGTTCAACATATATGTGTTATCTTCTTTTCTTACTGTTTTAATAGCAAAATAACGTTCAAAAAAAATATAAACACCTATAAAAGATAACAGAACAATAGGAATCATTAGCCATCCGCCTTTGATGGCCATATTCAGGAAATAAGTGATAGCTCCATCCTGAATGCTGCTCTGAGAAATTTTACCTGTAAGATCAGTTATAATAAGTATATAATTTAGCATACTGTCATTTGAATAAAATTGAATGCGATATAAAAAAGTGTCCTAAAAATAGGGAATATTTTTTATAATCCCAGCCAATATACTCCTGCACCGGCAAAATAACCAACAAGAGCTAAAAGTGTTATTTTTTTCACATACCAGATAAAATCAATTTTTTCAAGTCCCATAGCTGCTACGCCTGCAGCAGAACCTATAATAAGAAGACTTCCTCCAGTCCCTGCTGTATATGCGATAAATTCCCAGAAACGTCCGTCAATTATAAAATTACCTAAAAATCCTGTGGTTCCCGGATCAGCAATTGGATACATTCCCATGGCTCCTGCAACAAGGGGCACATTATCCACAATTGAAGATAATACTCCGATAGAAAGCCCGATTCCGTAAACGTTACCCAATTTATCATTTAAAACATGTGAAAATAAATTTAACTGACCTGCAGACTGAAGAGCTGCTACTGCAGTTAGTATACCTAAGAAAAACAGAATTGTAGGGGTATCTACTCTTTTTAAAACATTTGATACACGCAGTTGTTTCTTTATTTCTTCAGGTTTATCCTTGTGCATTATTTCAGAAACTACCCAGATAATTCCCAGGGAAAATAACATTCCCATGTATGGAGGAAGATGGGTGATTGTTTTAAATGCAGGAACAAAAAGCAAACCGGCAATACCTAAAATTAAAAGAGTGAGCTGTTCTTTTTTTGTGGTAAGAGATTTCTCTTTTTCGTTAATTTTGGGATGTGCAATATGACCTTTTAGGGTAAAAGTAAGAATAATAAGCGGTGCAACAATATTGGCGACACTTGGCAGAAAAACTTCCTCAATAATGTTTGCAGCTGTAATCTGTCCTCCTATCCACAACATTATGGTGGTGACATCTCCTATAGGAGACCATGCTCCTCCGGCATTAGCAGCAATTACAATCATACTGGCAAAAAACCACCTTGTTTTTTTATCGTCTATTAATTTTCTGAGAAGAGCAACCATAACTATGGTAGTTGTCATATTATCAAGCAGGGCTGACATGAAAAAAGCCAGAAAACTTAGTATCCATAAAAGCTTAACCTTGTTTGTGGTTTGTATTTTGTCTGTAATGATTTTAAATCCGTCGTGACGATCAATCATTTCTACAATCGTCATGGCACCAAGAAGGAAGAAAAGAATTTCACTGATTTCTCCCAGATGGTTTATAATTTCATGATGAACAATAAAATCTTTTATGTTGCTTATTGTTGGAGTTATTTCGTGAAGTTGGGAAAACGAATTCCATGAAGGACTGTTACCCAGTGAAATAATAGATTGTGAACCTGTTATATAAATAAGCCAGCATAATACTCCGGTAATAAGAGCTGATGCGGCCTTGTCTATTTTTAAAGGGTGTTCCAGAGCAATAGCGGTATAACCTAAAACAAAGACGACAACCATTAATATGAACATATCTTTTTTTTATTAATTTTATTAAAAACAACTAATTTTTAAAAAACGTGAAAATAAGAAAAACTTATTAAAAAATAGGATACCTGAACTTAAATCGGAATAAATGAATTTTTTGTTAAAAATAAAAAAAGGAGTTGATCTCAGCTCTGGAAATCTTTATGCTCTTTATGTAATACCTTAAATCCGCAAGAGTATTTCTACTACAAAGCCTAACTGCCCATCATTGTTGAGAATGCTATCAAAAACCTACTCACCATAACTCGGCTATGTTTCCGTTGCTTTTTGATGCGCTACATCAACACTAACAGCCA
>JAENXA010000110.1 GCA_016649735.1 Prolixibacteraceae bacterium
ACAAAAGAAACTTTAAAATTCAATGAAAAATTTAATAAAAAATAACTTTTTATAGTATCTTGAAAATCCTTTAAGGTAGGACACTTTGTTTTACTGTACTAGGTCAGAAGTATTTTACTATTTACATATAGTATCTTTGGTAGACAAAATGGTTAAATTTATATACAAACATATATAAACTTAAGATTAAATACAAAGTCCTTTACAGTTATTTAGTCGTTCCTTAAAAAGTGACCAAGTATCACCGGAAAAGGTGACCCAGTATCACCGGAATATCTAGTTTTTATGTAAAATTGCAAAATTTTATCTGCCAAAGTCCTGTCAAACCGTGAAATTTTCTCAAACAGCAAAAACTGTCAATTTAAAACTTTTGTTTAAAACCGAACCTATTTTAAATGGGCATTGTCGTAACATTTCATTTAGTGGAAAATAGTAGCTTTATTAAGAGTAATAAGGCTAACTGAGTTTATCTTCTTACCGGACTTGTAGTTTTATTACTTTTTGTGCTTTTAGTTGTATTCGTACTTTTCGTGCTTTTTGAGGTGTTTTGTGTTCCTCTGACGGAAGTACCGGTGGCTTTAGGATGAGAGTACTCCGGTTTTTTTATGGAATTACTGCTACTATTATTTTTGGGCTGATTACTTTTAGAAGGAGTAGTTACCGAAGGACTTCTGTATCTTATGCTTGATGGGGCAGTCTTGTTGTTGTTATATGGTTGTGTTGAATAAGAAGGCAACTGTTTATTATTAGAATTTTTATTGTTATTACTGTTATACGAATTATTATTATAAGTATTATTGTTTTGATTATGATATCGATTATCATAGTGACGACTGGACCAGCTTCTGTTGTCATAATATTGTGTCGGATATTTAAAGCCAAAACGAATATTCAGATGTCTGTAATAATCTCCCAGACCAATAACTCTTTGATATCTGTAATTTCTGGGATAGTATCCCCAATAGTAAGGTGAATTCCACCTGTTAAAAGCAAGCGAAGAGAATGACCATAGAATATCAGGACGTTTTGAGTAACTGGGATTAAGAATGTAATTATTGCCGTATATCACAGGATTTCCTTCTATTAAAATCGAAGGATATCTGTAATTAATGTTTCTGACAACTATAGAAGCAATTTCTTTATATTGATTCATTCCAAGAATAGAATTGATTTGAATTATATATCTGTTATTTTCGTATGTTCCTGTTACTTTTAAATAATCTACGTACCCGTCATTGTTTAGGTCAAGATTGGATGCATGAATATCCGGATCATTTAAATATTGTTCAAATTCCAGTAACGATGAAGCTTTTCCAAAAAGGATTGATGTGGTTTTTAAATCAAGAACTCCACCATAATTTATATATGCAGAATTGAATGTTTGTGCTTTCAGACCATATGTTGTTGTAATTAATAGTCCTATTATTAAAAAGAGTTTTGTTTTCATGATAGTTGATTTTACAAGTGAATACTTTTCTGCTTTTATTTTCAGCAGATTCTTTCTTTCTTTCTTTATGATGCAAAAAGAATGCCAGCTAATTTATTTCTTTTGTTATTTTATAGGTTCTTAAAAGTATCTTCATAAGATACAAATAAAAAATGTAATATAAATTTTGAATAATGAAAAATGTAGCATTGATAACAGGCGCAGATGGTGGGATAGGGAGTGAGCTGTGTAAAATACATGCTTCACTTGGCGGTGATTTGGTTATAGTAGCACGTAATTCAGAGAAGCTTGATGCCTTAAAAAAGAAACTGGAGAAAATATATAGTGTCTCAGTTTATGTTATTATCTCAGATCTTACTTTGCCTGATGCTACAAAGAAAGTTTATCAGGAGGTTAAAAATAAAGGCATTGAAGTAGAATATCTTTTTAATAATGCCGGTTTCGGTGCCATAGGTAATTATTGGGAACTGAATGAAGAACAAAATATTGGGATGATAAAATTAAATGTTCTTGCATTAAGTGAACTTATACAATGGTTTTTACCGGATATGGTTAAACGTGGTAGCGGACGTATTTTAAATACATCTTCTATTGCAGCATTGGTTCCTGGTCCGCTGATGACTGTTTATTTCGCATCCAAGGCTTATGTGCGGTATTTTGGTAATGCTCTTAATGAAGAATTAAGAGGAACTGGGGTAACTGTAACTACTTTACTGCCGGGTCCTACTGCTTCTGGTTTTGGGCCTCGTTCCGGAATGGATAAAACGATTTTGTTTAAAAAAGTAGCTACTCCTTCGGATGTTGCTACAAAAGCTTATAAGGCTATGCTTAAAGGCAGGTTAAATGTTATTGCGGGAATTTCAGGTTTATTAAGATTTTTGTTTTTATGGGAACCTTTTATTCCTCAAAAACTATTGTTAAGAATTGTAAAGAGATTACTTAGGGTCTAATAATAGGGTTTATTGTAATTTCTTAATAATAACTGTATATAATAGTTAATTAATGGCTGTTGATATTAATTAAAAAAAGTTCAGGCGATGATACCTGAACTTTTTTTAATATATAGATCTTTGCTACAAATTAACTAAGTCTGTTTTTGAAGTCTTCAAAATTAAATTTGCGGATTAACTGAAATTTTCCGTCTGAATTTATTATACCTATTGAAGGATGTTTTATGCCATTGAAAAAAGTAGTTTTTACCATGGTATATGGCATCATGTTTTCAAAAATCAGATTGTCTCCTGGTTTTAGTTCTTTGTCAAATGACCAGAATCCGAAAAAATCACCACTTAAACATGTGTTTCCGCCTATTCTGTAGGCTGATTTTTCGGGCAGTATTCCTGTTTTAGCATTTCTTATTTCAGGCTGATATGGTTCTTCCAGACAATCAGGCATGTGTGCGGCAAATGAAGCATTTATTATGGCGGTTTTTATGCCGTGGTTTTCCACAATGTCCTCAACTGTAGTTTTCAAAAATCCTGCATCCCATGTAAATGCACTTCCTGGTTCAAGATAGACTTTTAGATTGGGGTGTTTTAAATTGAAATCCTTTAGTGTGGAAATTAGCAAGGGGATATCATATTTTTTATCAGTGATAAGATGCCCGCCTCCCATATTTATCCATTTTATCTGTGAGAAGTATTTACCGAATTTTTCTTCAACTACTTTTATTGTGTTTTTTAAAGCCTGTGCTCCGGATTCACATAGATTGTGAAAATGAAGTCCGTTAACTCCTTCAGGAAGTTTGTCTCCTAAATTATCAATTGTTATTCCAAGTCTGGATCCAGGAGAACAAGGATCATAAACAGCTTCTTTTACTTCCGAAAATTCAGGATTAATTCTCAGTGCAACGGATATCTTTTTCCCACTTTTTTTGATTAGCGGATAAAAACGATTGTATTGACTCAGAGAATTGAATGTTATATGATCAGAGAGCTCCATTATTTCCTGAAATGAATCTTCATCGTATGCAGGAGAATAAATATGTGCTTTTTGATTAATATTTTCTGACCAGAGCTTAAGTTCGTATAGTGAACTTGCTGTTGCTCCGGGAACATTATCCTTAAAAAGAGGGAATACACTCCACATGGAAAAACTTTTCAGTGCAAAAATAATTTCGTTTCCGGTTTTTTCTGAAATATCACGGATTAACTTTATATTCTTTTTTAAAAGATTTTCCTCCATTACATAACATGGGGAAGGTATATCTTTATATTGTATGATCATATATTTTTTGAAAATTAAAGTATTTTCTTTATTTCCTTTTCTATGTCATTATAAAGTTCTTTACTGATAGGAGATAATGGCAGTCGTAATACATTGCTGGCTTTTCCCATTATTTCCATTAATGCTTTAATTCCGCATGGATTTCCTTCTTTAAAAAGAATTTTAAAGAAGTTTAACAGCTGTATATGTATTTTACGTGCTGATATAAAATTTCCTTCATTGGCAAGATGTACCATTAAACTCATGTGCTTTGGAAGTGCATTGGCTAAAACAGAAATTACACCTGCACCACCTATTGACATTATTGGAAGAGTAAGTCCGTCATCTCCGGAGATGACTGCAAAATCCGAAGGGCCGTCTTTTACAATTTTTCCTGCCTGACTACATATACCTGAGGCTTCTTTTACGGCAATAACATTAGAACATGTTTTTGCTATTTTAACTGTTGTTTCTGGAAGCATATTTGTACCGGTTCTGCCGGGAACATTGTATAAAATTACAGGAACAGGAGAAGCTTCTGAGATTTTTTTGTAGTATTCTATAAGTCCGTTTTGTGATGGTTTATTATAAAAAGGTGTAACAGAAAGAATTCCCTGAATATTTTCAAAGTTAGTATTCTCTATGTTTTTTATTACCCTTGCAGGATCATTCCCGCCCATACCTATAATAACAGGAACTCGCTTATTAACAGTTTTGCAAATACAACTGATAATTTCTTTTTGTTCTTCGTCACTTAGTGTCGGAGTCTCTCCGGTTGTTCCAAGTGCTACAATATAATCTGTGCCTCCGGAAATTTGTTCTTCAACCAGGTTTTCAAGAATTTTATAATCTACTTTATAATTTTTTTGGAAAGGAGTAATAAGAGCAACTCCTATTCCTTTTAAAAGATGTTCCATCTTTATATTAATTTATTATATTCAAATAATGATTTATCTGTTCTGTTAGATACTGTGAATCCGGTTTTTTACTGATATTAATAGTTATATCGAAATAATCCGGATTAACCGGAGCCCATCCTATTTTTAAATGTGCCATTGAAAAACTACGTATTATCTGGACATAAATAGATGATGAAAGGCTAATATCAATGAGTAAGTCAAAGTCAGAGTCCAAAAAATTCTGTAAAGATTTGTTTTTTGGCATTCCAAAAAAATTAAAATCTTTACTTGTTATAAAGTATCCCTGACATTTTTTGTGTTTATTATTAGAAAGACAAATTGACTGATATTTAATTTTTTTTTCATCAAATTTTTCGGTCATCTTTTTATATGCAATTTCATCATTTTGATCCCATATAATTCCGGCTGTACATGCAGTTTCAAAATTTTTAATACAAACATTCCTGCCAGACGAGCTTAACCGACTGTTTATTTTTTTGTTTATGATGATTTTTTTTAGTCCCATATTTTTATTTATACAAAGATACGTATGAATATGTTTTAAAAAACTAAACTATTTAAAAAAATGATAAAAACTAACAGATAAAAAAGAATAATGTTAACTATCATTACCGTTAAACGGAATATGAGATTTTTCTTCTATCATTTTTATGAAATCTTCTTCCGATATAATTGGAATATCTAATTTTTCTACTTTTTGTAATTTTGAAGGGCCTATATTTGTTCCCCCAAGCAGCATAGATGTGTTTTTAGATATGGAGCCTACATTTTTCCCTCCGTTTTGTTCAATTAATTTTTTTAACTCATCACGGGAGTGATTCTGAAAGGTTCCTGAAATAACGATGTTTTTCCCAGCAAGCTTTTCGGTACGTCCTTCCAGTGATGCTGAGTCTAAACTGAATTGTATTCCTTTTTCTTTGAGCCTTTTGATTATTTCTATATTTTTTTCATTCTGAAAATACATGATTATGCTTTTGGCAATAATTTGTCCTAT
>JAENXA010000177.1 GCA_016649735.1 Prolixibacteraceae bacterium
ATATTACCTTCCTCAGTAAATTTGCACATAAGTTGTAATCCAAGACAAAAACCAAGAACAGGTTGCTTTAACGAAATAATAAGTTTATCAAGACCCTTATCTTTTAAATATTTCATAGTAGTTACAGCTTCACCCACACCGGGAAAAATAACCTTGTCAGCCTGATGGATTTTTTGTGGATCATCAGTAATTTCGCCTTCAACACCAAGACGGAGAAGAGCATTTTTTACCGATTCTATATTCCCGGCATTATATTTTATGATTACAATTTTCATTTATTTAAAATTTTTTTGCCATTTTCTGCTGAAAACAATTGAAATATTCTATTTTTGTACCGCAATTAAAAAATGGCGCATTCTTCTAACGGTTAGGAAATCTGATTCTCAATCAGGAAATAGCAGTCCGATTCTGCTATGCGCTACTAATTCCCTGTTAAAGCACGCCTTTTGAAGAAGGCAATTCCGGATTATAAATATCTTTTTTTACAGCCATCTTTAAACTACGGGCAAGTGCTTTAAAAATACCCTCAATTTTGTGATGCTCATTAGTTCCTTCGGACTTAATGTTAAGGTTACACATCGAAGCGTCCGAAAAAGACTTAAAGAAATGGAAAAACATTTCCGTAGGAACATCCCCAATCATCTCACGTTTAAAATCAGCCTTCCATATTAACCACGGGCGACCTCCAAAATCAATGGCAACCTGAGCCAGACAATCATCCATAGGAAGACAAAAACCATAACGGCCAATACCTTTTTTATCACCCAGAGCCTTACGTATAGCCTCGCCAAGAGCCAGAGCAGTATCCTCAATAGTATGATGCTCGTCAACGTCAAGATCACCCTTAACCTTAACAATGAGATCAATACCCGAATGACGGGCAATCTGATCAAGCATATGATCAAAAAATCCCAGACCGGTGCTTATATCACCGGTGCCGTGACCATCCAGATCAATAGAGACCTTAATTTTAGTCTCCTTTGTATTACGTTCAACAACAGCAGTTCTTTCAGGAGCAGCCACAAAAGCATAAATATCATCCCATGATTTTGCATACATAATCTCAGTATCTGTAAGATCTTTTGGTAGATCGATAATATCTTCAGAAAGGAAAATACCCTTAGTTCCGAGATTTTCAGATAATTTCATATCAGAGAGTCTGTCACCTATAACAAAACTGTTTTTCAGATCGCAGCTGCCATCCATATATTTTTTCAGTAAATCAGTACCCGGTTTGCGGGTAGGGGCCTTCTCTTGGGGCATAGTTCTGTCGATAATAACATCACTGAAAGTAATACCCTCGTTTTTGAATGCTGTAATCATCTTTTGATGAGGTAAAACAAAAGTCTCCTCAGGAAACAGTTTAGTGCCCAGACCATCCTGATTACTGACAATAACCAGTTTATAATCCGTATTCTTTAATATAAGGAATAAATTACGAAAAACACCGGGAACAAATTCCAGCTTTTCCAGCGAATCTATCTGTTCATCAGAGGGTTCTTTAATTAAAGTTCCGTCGCGGTCTATAAATAATATTTTATCCATTATTCTGTTATTTTCTTTTTTAATAAATAAGCAAACCCTTTTTTCACAGAAATTGTCATTAAGGCCTGTTTTATAAATCTCTTTCCTTTAATGCAAGTAAAAGCATTGTGTTCTCCTTCTCCGAGCCAACAGTAATACGAAGACAATTATTGCAGAGATTCACCTTCGAACGATTTCTAACAATAATTCCCCGGTCTGTAAGATATTTATATGTTTTATTAGCATCATCCATTTTTACCAGTAAAAAATTACTGTCCGAAGGATACACTTTTTTTACACAGGAAATAGTCTTTAATTCTTCTGAAAGCACATCCCTGGCTTCGAGTAATTTAGAAACCCATTTATTCTTCTCTTTACTATTTTCCTTAATAGACTCAAGAGCCTTTTGCTGGGTAAGGATATTTACGTTATACGGATATTTTATCTTGTTAAAAACAGTAATAATTTCAGGAGCAGCGAAAGCCATGCCCAGTCTTATGCCCGCCATACCCCAGGCCTTTGAGAAAGTCTGAAAAATAATAAGATTATCATATTTGTTTAATTCAGGCAAAAAAGAATTTCCCGGCGAGAAATCAATATAAGCTTCATCCAGAATAACCAGCCCGTTAAAATTTTTTAAAACAGAAATAACCTCCTCTTTATCCAGAAGATTTGATGTAGGATTATTTGGAGAACACAAAAAAATAAGTTTTGTGTTCTCATCTGCAGCCCTTAGAAGTTTTTTTGCAGAAATCCTAAAATTCTCATCAAGAGAAACAGTTCTTGTTTCTATATCATTAATCTCAGCGCAAACCTGATACATACCATAGCTGGGATCTATTCTTACCATATTATCTTTTCCCGGTTCACAAAAAGCACGAAAAACAAGATCTATAGCCTCATCACTTCCGTTTCCCAGAAACAGCTGTTCTTTACGGCATCCCTTAATCTTTACGATTTCCTCCTTCAGTTTATGCTGAAGCGGATCAGGATACCTGTTATATGGTGCATTATAAGGATTCTCATTAGCATCGAGAAAAACACCGGCCTCTCCGGAAAATTCATTACGTGCACAGGCATAAGGCTCTAATTTTTTTATATTTTCCCGAATAAGTTTATTAAGTTCCATCTCATTATTTCTTAATTTTATTCAGTCTTAAAGTTACTGCATTCTTATGAGCCCCCAGATGCTCAGCTTCAGCCATAGTCTCAATAACAGGACCCAAATTTCTTATTCCATCCTCCGAGATTTCCTGAAAAGTCATCTTCTTAATAAAACTATCCATATTAATACCACTATAGGCATGAGCCCATCCGTTTGTAGGCAGCGTATGATTAGTTCCCGAAGCATAATCCCCTGCACTCTCAGGACTATATTTACCAAGGAAAACAGAACCTGCATTGACAATCTTTTCTGATACACTCATATAATCATTCATAGAAATGATAAGATGTTCGGGAGCATATTCATTAATAAGGTCAATCATTTTATCTTTACTATCAAATACCACAGCAATACTATGGCTAAGTGCTTTAACAGCAATATCCTTACGGCTGAGTTTAGACAACTGCTTTGCTATCTCAATCTCCGTTTTATCAACAATAGCTTCATTATTTGTAACCAGAATAACCTGAGAATCAGGACCATGTTCGGCCTGTGACAATAAATCAGAGGCAATAAATTCAGGATCAGAATCTCTGTCAGCCATAACTGCCACCTCAGAAGGTCCTGCCGGCATATCAATAGCCACATCATAAAGACTCACCAATTGTTTTGCCGTCATAACATACTGATTACCCGGACCGAAAATCTTATTTGTACGTGGAATTTTTCCGGCACCATAAGCCATAGCACCAATAGCCTGCGCTCCGCCAACCTTAAAAATATCTGTAATACCTGCAACTTTGGCGGCAAAGAGAATAGCCGGATTTATTTTTCCTGCATCATCGGGTGGGGTACAGAGAATAATTTTTTTACATCCTGCAATTTTAGCAGGAATACCAAGCATAAGGACAGTTGAAAAAAGAGGTGCAGTTCCGCCCGGAATATAAAGCCCCACCTTTTGTATAGGCACAGCCTTCTGCCAGCAAACAACACCCGAAACAGTCTCTGTTTTAGTAAAAGTCTGACGCTGGGTCTCATGAAATTTTCGAATATTTTTAGCAGCCTGTTCAATGGCATTTTTTAAATCTGAGGATATCAGTTTCTC
>JAENXA010000186.1 GCA_016649735.1 Prolixibacteraceae bacterium
AGAGATAACGGTTACACAAAGCGAAAGAGAAAAAGGTGACTAAAGCAGTGGGGTACACCTCTTACCATTCCGAACAGAGAAGTTAAGCCCGCTAACGCCGATGGTACTGCAGAAATTGTGGGAGAGTAGGAAGTCGCCATACTATCAGTCCTGTATTCTTAATTGAGTACAGGACTTTTTTTATTTTATATATTTTAAATAATCATATACTTCATTGCTGCGTCGTTCCATTTCGGTCATGTACTAATCGTACACTCCCTCATGTTTCTTCTTGCGGCTTCGTATCTAATCATTTAAAATATAAAAAACATTATAGATTGAGATTTAGTATAAGAATAGAATTTAAGAATTTACTTCATTGTCTCGTCGTTCTTTAGTCATTCGATTCGGTCATGTACTAATCCGTACACTCTTTCGTCTCAATAGATATTCCGGTGATACTGGATCACTTAAAATGTAAAAAATATCAGGGATCATATACTTAATTGCGGCGTCGTTCTACTATTGTCATGTACTTTTTTTGGTGCAATTATCACGCTTTTGTCAATTGATGCATGTCGTTATTTTGACTTTTGACTTTTGTTTTTGTTAAAAAATTAAGAATTATAATACGCGACTGATTGTATGTTGCATAACAATTATTGAAATGAGAAATTTTAGCATAACTTCGTAATAATTTTAAAAACAAAAATCATGATATTTTTAAAAATTTTTGGAATTACACTTTTTTTTATTATTGTAGCTTTTGCAGGTCTTGCTATAAAGATTTTGTTAAAGAAAAATGGTAGGTTTCCAAATACTCATGTTGGTAGGAGTAAGGAAATGAAAAAACGTGGAATTGTTGGATTTCAGGCTTATGACAGAAAAGTTCAAAGAGAAGCATGGCATAAGGAAGCTTTGGATTCAGAGGATGACTCTTCATGTTGCGGATGTGGATTAAGTGATGCTGATGTTTGCGTGAAATAATTAAATACTGAATTAGAGTTTATTTGTAGTCTTTTATCAGAAACTTTTTAAAACCGTCTGAGATATATGTTCTTGTTTTTAAGTTTTTATCTGAATAAATGAAATAAACTTCCAGATCTTTGTTCTGTTTTAAAATCTTAATAGAATTATCAAGGCCCATTACCATAAAAGCTGTTGCATATGCGTCAGCTGTCATACAGTCATTACTTAAAACAGTAGTGCTTAACATATTTTGTCTGGCAGGATAACCTGTAATAGGATTAATCTCATGCGTGACTTTTTTACCGTCTTCATCTATATAATAATTTCTGTAATTTCCTGATGTAGCAAGGGCTTTATTTTTTAATGACAAAATTGCTTTTAATTTTTGATCATCGAAAAAATTATTATCATCAGGACGGCTGATTCCTATTCTCCAGTTTTCGTTTTTATCATTAACACCTCTTGCTACTACTTCTCCTCCAATTTCTACCATGTAGTTAATACATCCTTCTTTTTTAAGATATTCTCCTGCTTTATCACATGCAAAACCTTTGGCAATAGCACTGCAATCCAGCATTGTTTTTTTATTCTCTTTAATTATTTTTCCGTTTACCAGTTTTATTTTTTGGTAACCGACAAGCTGCTTTAATGAATCTATTTTTTTAGGAGTTATTTTTTCTTTGTTTTTAAATCCAAAGCCCCAGGTATTAACCATTGGAGCAACTGTTATATCAAAAGCGCCATTTGTCATTTTCGATACTTCCATAGCCTTGTTAAATACACTAGTGAATTCTTTGTCTAACAGAGTATCTTTATTTTGATTGATATGTGAGATGATAGAATGTGGTTTGAACGGAGACAGGGAATTATTTACTTTTTCAAGCGTTGATTCTATACCTTTCTGTAAATCTTTGTTATTTGGACTTTCGTATGTGATATGGTAGGAAGTTCCAAATATATCCCCTTTATTGTGAATGTATTTTTTATTATTATTTTGACATCCTGATAATAATAAAAAGACAATCAATATTGAAAAGTGGAAAATTTTGTTTTTTAGTTTCATGTTCTTATTTTTCTTTCTGTAAAAGTAATTCAATTAACTTTTCTGTCCTAAATTTTTGAGTAAATGAAATTATTTTTAATACTATTCCCGAATAATTCTATTTTTTTCAATGTTAGTTTCTAAATTTTAATATTTTTTTGAATTATATCAAAAATAAAATTAGTATTTACTATTTTTGTATTAATAAAAAATAAAGTTTTATGGGAAGAGCATTTGAATACCGCCGCGCGGCTAAAGAAAAGAGATGGGGACATATGTCAAGGATATTTCCAAAATTGTCCAGGGCTATAACTATTGCAGCAAAAGACGGAGGTCCGGATCCGGGAATGAATCCTAAACTTCGTACAGCCATTCAAAATGCCAAGGCAGAAAATATGCCTAAGGATAATGTTGATTCGGCAATTAAAAGGGCATTTATTAAGGATGATGGCGATTATATAGAAGAAAATTTTGAAGGTAAAGGACCTTGTGGTGTACTTATTTTTATTGAATGTGCTACAGATAATAATACACGTACAGTAGCAAATGTGAAGTCATATTTTAATAAAGCTGGTGGCAGTCTTGTACCTACCGGTTCTCTTGAATTTATGTTTTCACGTAAAGCTATTTTTGAGTTTGAGAAAACAGAGGATGTTGATTTGGATGAATTGGAGCTGGATCTAATTGATGCCGGACTTGAAGAAATTGAAGAAGAAGAAGGAATAGTATTTGTAACGGGCGACTTTACCAGTTATGGCAAACTTTCTGCAGCGCTGGAAGATAAAGGTATTGAAGTTAATAATTCTTCATTAAAAAGATTCCCGAATACTACAGTGGAATTTACAGATGAACAGATGGAAGAAATACAACCATTATTAGAAAAACTGGAAGATGATGATGATGTTCAGCAGGTATTTACGAATATAGCATAAAACAATAATTACTATAACAAAAAAGACGAAGCATTGCTTCGTCTTTTTTGTTATAGTATACTCACAGGACTGTAAAGACAGTAGCTTTAAATATTAAGACAAATTAATATCTTACACAGAATATCGTTATGTATAGCTGATGTCTTATATCGTATAAATAGTATGTTGTACTTTCGCCGAATGAGGAAAAGTGGATTACATATTTTCTAAAATCTGATTTTCAAATATCCGTTCTTCTAATTAAATTAATTTTATATGGTTAAAGAAAATCAAATTAGTATTTGGGGAGCTATTGCTTTATTAGGAGTGGCTTGTTTGACAATAATGGTTGGATGTGTTATAGTTCCTGGATTAAATGAAATATCACAGGCTGTTGGTATGACAAAGAATGCAAGTCTTTTAGTAACATTACCTTCACTTGGTGTTGTATTGTTTGGCTCTTTTGCTGGTAGAATAATAGATAAATACGGAGCTTATACTGCTATTTGTTGGGGATTGTTCTTTTATGGGTACAATTTTAATTCCTAAACAATTTAAT
>JAENXA010000231.1 GCA_016649735.1 Prolixibacteraceae bacterium
ATCTTTTTGTAAGTTCATAAGGATGATTAGCTTTATCAAGGTCTTCGGGAGTATAGTGCAATGCGCTAAAATCAAACACCGGATTACCTGCGACCATCATCCCTGTTCCATTATGATTTGTTACGGTAACCCATCGTACATTACAGCGATTACCACATTCCTGTGTCCGCAGATAAGGGACAAACATATCGCTTACTGTAGTCTCGTATTGTCCAATAGCAGCTGAATGTAAACGATCCCGATAATTTTCGTATGGCCCGGCACCGTAATAAGTTATCTTTTCAAAGCCCTTTGGCATATGCATTAAAAATCCAAGCTTCGCCAAAGGATAGTCCAGTTTATCAGGATCGAAAGTTGTAGTTATATCAATAAAACCATTTCCGTAAATTTTATAATCGGTATGCTGACGCACAGTATATCCTTTTAAGGCCTTAGATTCTATATATGTTTCAATTTTAATTACACTGTTTTCTTCTTTTACAGTAACGCTTTTAACTTCAGGTGACATTTCAGCCATGCCTTCTTCTCTCCATTTTGTAGCAAAACCTCTGTCGTTATCTGTAGGAGCTCTGAAGATATTCAGCATAGGACCGGCGACTTTTGCATTTGTTGCTGTACTTTGACTGACTATATTTGTCTCTTTTCTTTTTCCGTATATAGCTTCTTTTTTAGTTTTTAGCACATCTGTTCCAAAGTAAGATAAATCTGTTATCGTTCCCACCTTTTTATTGAAACTCATTGTAAAATATTTCCCTGATATATCAATACGGTCACCTTTTTCCACATATTTTAATCCTTCGGGTAAATTTTGTTCCGGTTTTACAGCAGGTATTTCAAAGGGCACAGACATCTGATTCCAAGCAATAACATATCCTCGTTTTGCCCATAATTCGTCTTTCTTAAGTTTAAACAAAACTTTTAGAAAATATTCTCCACCGGGTTGTAATTGCGGTTCTGTAAATGGAATGACTAATTCTTTGGAATCTCCCGGTTTTAAGTTTACAGAAGCCAGAGCTCCAGCATCAATAATTTTTCCGTTGCAACTCATCTCCCAGCTGGCATCATATTTATCAATATTAATAAACTGGTAATTATTTTCAACTTTCACCTTTCTATTTAGTATATCTACAGGGCTGACAGTGATATATTGATAAACTTTTTTTACTTCTTCCATTTTGGGAGTAATACTACGATCAGGTGTAGTTAGTCCGTTTACACAAAAATTCCAGTCTGTAGGACGATCACCGAAATCTCCCCCATATGCGAAAAAGTATTCTCCCGGTTTTCCCGGTACTTCCTTTTTTAATCCCTGGTCTACCCAGTCCCAGATACATCCTCCTATCAGTCGTTTATGTTTTGCTATGACATCCCAATATTCCTGAAGATTACCAACGGCATTACCCATAGCATGTCCATATTCACACATGATAAAAGGTTTCGGGTTTTCTTTTTGACCGGTTTTGTCAAGCCATTCTACACTTGGATACATTGTCGATTCTATGTCTGCTACTTTATTATAAATCGAATAATGAATCGGTCGTATACTATCAATTGCTTTAATAGCTTTACGGCATACTTCAAAATTAACGCCCGGACCTGCTTCATTTCCCATTGACCATATAATCACAGCAGGATGATTTTTGTCTCTTTCTACCATTGAGACCTCTCTGTCTACATGTGCTTTTTGCCAGTTTACATCATGTGCCAGGGACTCTTTACCATATCCCATTCCGTGTGATTCAAGGTTGGCTTCGTCTATCATATAAATGCCGTATCGGTCACATAGTTTATAAAACCATGTATTATCAGGATAATGACATGTTCTTACTGTATTTATATTAAAACGCTTAAACAATTGTATATCCCTCAACATCAGATCATAAGATACGGATCTTCCGTTTACGGGATCTACTTCATGCCTGTTTACTCCTTTTAATTTTACACTCTTACCGTTCACCCATAACTGTGAATCTTTTATTTCTATTTTACGGAATCCAAAAGGTGTTCCTATTACTTCCATTTTATTTCCTGTTGCATCTTTCAGTACAAATACTGCCACATATAGGTTGGGAATTTCGGCTGACCAAAGCTCAGGATTATTTATTGTTGTTTCTATTTTTAGATCAAAATCTTTCTTCCTGCTTTCCCCTTTTGATATTTTACGGACAAATACCGGCTTTTCTCCATTATAAGTCTCTCCGTCTTTCAATAAATAACCTTCAACGCTCACTGCATCAATGTGACCTTCATTTTGAAAAGATAAATTTGTTTTAAGTACCGCAGATGAAAAATCACTGTTTAAATCAGACTGAACAAAAAAGTCTCTAATATGTAACTTCGGAGTAGCAAAAAGAAATACATCACGGAAAATGCCACTCAGACGAAAAAAATCCTGATCTTCAAGATAACTGCCGTCACTCCACCGGTATACCTCTACGGCTATTATATTTTCCCCTTTTTTGATATAAGATGTTATATCAAATTC
>JAENXA010000209.1 GCA_016649735.1 Prolixibacteraceae bacterium
ATTACTTACTCCGCCATACGAAGAACTAAAGAAATACCTCAATCAACAGTATTTCAACGGATATTTTAACAAATATGATATCAATTTTACAATTTGCCAGAATACAGACAGTCTACTTATTTTACCTGAAAAAAAAATTGTCTCCTGCTGCCCGTTTTTTGATAATATTATTAGTAAAAACGGAATGAATATATTGGGAACTGATTTTTATTATCTTAATAATATGGACGGAAGAATTTCATATTTCGGAAAATTTTTCTACCCAATTTTTTCAGAGTCTGCCGGTGTATTTATATATGTAGAGATGCGATCCAGACTATTATCAAAAGGAATAGGTTTCCCCGAACTCCTGATAGGGAAAGATATGAAGCGTCCGAAACAATACGAACTATTTTCTTATGCAAAATTTTATAACAATAAACTGGTATTTATCAGCGGGGACGAAAAAATTGATTACTCATTCAGAAATGATTTAAACTATAAAAAGAACACATCAGGTTTTATTTTCTTAAAGAAAGATCATTATAACCATTTGATTTACAAACTAAACCAAAACAATACTATTATAGTTAGTGCACCATCCATTAATTTTTTAAATTATCTTATCTCTTTCTTTTATTTGTTTGTGTTTTATTTCCTGTTTTCTTTAATAGTATTATATATATTCCATTTTAATCCACTCGAAAAAACGTCTTCAAAAGATTTACGGTTTAAAATACAGGCATCTATTATTAGTATTGTATTCGTTTCAATGATTATTTTCGCCGGAACTACAATTTATTACAACATAAAGTCTAATTACGAAAATCATCAGGAAGATCTGAATGGTAAGATGAAATCAATTTCAGAAGAAATAAACATTCGTCTTCAAAATATAGATAGTTTCACCCCTGATGTTTGTGACTGGATAGAAAATGAACTTAATGATCTTTCAAATATTTTTATAACAGATATTAACATATATAGCAACAACGGAACCATGATGTCTTCTTCCAGACCAGAAATTATAAGTGACGGACTTATCTCTTCTCATATGAATGCGATTGCTTTTTATGAATTAAACAACAATAGAATGGTTAGTTATATGCAACCTGAGAAAATAGGGAAACTTAAATTTCTATCTGTTTATAAACCAATCATAAACAAAAAAGGGAAATATATCGGATTCCTAAACCTTCCATACTTCAACAAAGGAGATCAGATTAAACAACAAATCACAAATACTATTGTAGCATTTATTAATCTTTACATGATACTGCTTTTTCTCAGCGTTATAGTGGCTATTCTCCTTGCAAAAAGGATTACCCAACCATTGACAATGATTCGTGAAAAATTGAAAAACATTGGCTTAAATAAAAAAAATGAACTTATCAGTTATAAGGGAGAAAATGAAATAGGTGCTCTGGTAAAAGAATATAATCATAAAGTAACCGAACTTGCCGAAAGTGCCGATTTACTTGCCCGTTCAGAACGTGAGACAGCATGGCGTGAAATGGCAAAACAAATTGCCCATGAAATAAAAAATCCGCTAACGCCAATGAAATTGGACATTCAATATCTGCAACGTGCAAAAAAAGAAAATAATAAGCATTATGATGAATATTTCAACAAAGTTACCGTTACATTAATAGAACAAATTGACACTCTTTCTAATATAGCCACCGAGTTTTCAAATTTTGCAAAAATTTCCACAGCGAAAAGTAAAGTTTTTAATATTGGAGAACTATTGGATCATATCTGTCAACTGTACAAAACAAATCCAGACTCTTTGGTTATCTTCGAATCTACGGAAGAAAAAAATTTAATGATAAATGCAGACAGAGAACAAATTACGAGGGCATTTGTTAACCTGCTTACAAATGCATTAGAAGCTATTCCAAAAAATAAAAAAGGACTTATTAGTATCCATCTCATAAAAAAAGATTCAGATCACGTTCTTATTTCCATAACAGACAATGGAACAGGCATTCCTGAAAATATAAGAAAAAAATTGTTCGAGCCTAATTTCACAACTAAAAGTAGTGGGACAGGCATAGGTCTGGCAATAGTAAAAAATATTATAGAAACCTTTCACGGAAAAATCCGTTTTGAAACAAAGACAGGGGAAAAAACAACATTCTTTATAACATTTCCTCTGGCAAAAACTGAAAACAAAGAACAATCGTTAAAAATCACAAAGTAATATTACAACTAAATTCAGGTTATACGACATTATCTTTTTTCACTTTCCTACTCTGCACAAAAAAAGTATATAATCATCCTTATCTACGTAAAAAAACGTACCCCAAAAATAGGACTTTAAACCCATTTTTTCTCGTTCTTTTCAAAGTATCTTTGTATTTATAAAATTATCTGACCATGACCCTATATGAAGAACTAAGAAAAGATGTACGATTTGTAGATGGTCTATCATCCTGCATTAACTGCGGAATATGTACTGCCATCTGTCCTGCTGCCGAATTTTTTGATTATGACCCAAGGATGATTGCAACAGAAGCGCAATCAAAAGATGAAACAAAAATCGAAAAATTACTAAAAGGGGATACAATATGGTATTGCGGACAATGTATGTCATGCAAAACACGTTGTCCACGTGGGAATTGTGTAGGATACGTTATTTTAGCTCTGAGAAAACTTTCACAGGAAAAAGGATATTTCACAGAAAGTAAACGCGGACGGCAGCAATATGCTCTGGAAAAAATGCTGATTCCAACAATACTAAAAAAAGGTTATTGTATTTATCCGGATATTATGAATCCAAAATTATTTCCGGAACAGGGACCTGTATGGGAATGGATATACAATCACAAAGAGGAAACGTATAACAGAATGGGTGCCAATTATAAAAAAGAAGGAGCAGGGGCGCTTCGCAAAATTCCTGATGAGTCGTTAGCTGAATTAAATTCTATTTTTGACGTTACCGGAGCCACAAAATTTCTGGATAAAGTAACTAAAGACAGCGA
>JAENXA010000181.1 GCA_016649735.1 Prolixibacteraceae bacterium
ATGAAATAGATTTTTATAAAAATTACATAGATTTAATGAAACTTCGTTTAAATGATAATGTTAAGCTTGAAGTTTCTTTCCCGGAAGATGTTCAGGGATTACATATTCCACCGCTTCTTTTTTTGGCTTTTATAGAAAATACATTTAAATTTGGAATAAGTGGCAAAGAATTTTCATTTATTGTCATTAATATGATAATAAAAGGATCAAAAATTCTCTTTACTACCAGAAACAAACTATTTCCAAACATCAATATAGATCGTGATAAGGAAGGTCATGGCATTAATGACACAAAAAAACGGCTGAACTTCTTATTTCCTAATCAATTTACTCTTAAAACAGGAAAAAACAAAAATGAATATATTGTGGAACTAGAAATAGAAATAAATAAAAAAAATCCAGAAGCATGAAAATAAGGACTATTGCCCTTGATGATGAGCCTCTTGCATTAAAGCTGATTTCTATTTATATTCAAAAGACACCATTTCTTGAATTAGTCAAAGAATTCAGCAGCTCTCTTGATGCTTTGGAATTTTTAAAAAATAATGATGTCGATCTTATATTTTCAGATATTCATATGCCGGATCTTTCGGGAATTGATTTCATGAAAGCATTAAAGGAACCCATGCCAAAATTCATATTCACTACGGCCTTCGGAAAAAATGTTTTAACCGACTTTGAAGGAAATGAAAATATCGGTCATCTGCTAAAACCATTTAGTTATCAGGAATTTTTGGCAGCTGCAAAGAAGTATACAGGACAGTAATAAAAACAACAGATAGTGAAAGGAAAGGATTTGCGTATTATTTATATGGGTACACCAGATTTTGCCGTTGCCGGTCTAAAAGTACTTGTAAAAAACGATTATAATATTGTAGGTGTCGTAACAATGCCAGACAAACATACCGGAAGAGGTCTTAAAATTCATGAGTCTGCCGTAAAACAATATGCAAAAGAACATAAATTAAATATTCTTCAACCTGAGAAACTGAAAAATTCTGAATTCCTGAAAGAATTAATAGAGCTGAAGGCAGATCTGCAAATCGTCGTAGCTTTTCGTATGCTACCCGAGATAGTATGGTCTATGCCACGAATGGGCACATTTAATCTTCATGCGTCACTATTACCTCAGTATCGTGGTGCTGCTCCGATCAACTGGGCTATAATTAACGGAGAAAAAGAAACAGGAGTAACAACATTTCTACTTGATAAAGAAATAGATACGGGTAAAATTTTATTTCAGGAAAAAGTTTCTATCGGAGAAAAAGATAATATGGAAGATATCCATGATCGGCTGATGAATCTGGGAGCCGATCTTATTTTAAAAACAGTAGAATCCATTGCTGACAATAAATTTAAACCTATTCCTCAGAATCAGCTTCACACAGAAATTTCTTTAAAATCAGCCCCAAAAATATTTAAGGAGGATTGCCATATTAACTGGTCTCTGCCAGCAGAAAAAACAAGGAATCTCATACGCGGACTCTCACCCTATCCGGCAGCATGGACAGAAATATCAAACTTTCAGGGTAAAACATTTTCAATGAAAATATTTTCTGCCGAAATAGGAGGAAAAACTGATTTAGTTCCGGGAACTATTTTATCTGATGGTAAAAAAGAAATTAGAATTGTTTCAGGAGAAAATTTTCTAAAAATCACCGATTTGCAAATTTCAGGCAAAAAACGAATGAATGTTCCAGATTTCCTAAATGGATTCCACGATATAAAGGAATTCAAAATAAAAATATAGAAATCTTACCACTTTTATTTCCGCCATATAAAATTTACAATCCCTGATACCCTAAGTATAAACATATCTATCTTTTCGGTTTTTTATGTCTCAGATATATTATTGTTTCCTCTTTAGGATTCGTTCCTTTCTTTATATGATTCCGGCGATACAAAGGAGATAGTTTTATACCGTACATCTGT
This sequence comes from Prolixibacteraceae bacterium, assembly GCA_016649735.1. Lineage (GTDB taxonomy): Bacteria > Bacteroidota > Bacteroidia > Bacteroidales > Prolixibacteraceae > JAENXA01. Next base: position 1,933 of record JAENXA010000181.1, read on the forward strand.
GATACATAATGCATTGTTTCTCCAACACCAAGTATATATGTTTCCTGTCCTTTTTCCGCTTTCCTTTTTTTACGCTCTATATATAAAATTTCGTTTTTTACAGGTACTCGGTCTGAAGAATAATCATTATATTTTTGAAGTTGCCATACTTTTAAATTAAATGATTTTGCTAAACCTGATAGTGAATCTCCAACCTTAACAACCAGTGACTTTAAACCATTTCTTAAAATTATTTTCTGAGTTCCGTATGGATTCCTCAGTGCGTCAGTTTTCACACATGAATTATTATTCAATGACGCCAACTGACGACGACTTATCATTTGATCATATTGATAAAGCTGATATTTTTCTATTATCCTAATTAAAGAATTAGCATATGAAGGATTAGTTGCATATCCTGCTTTTTTTAATCCATATGCCCATCCCTTATAATCATTAATATCAAGATTAAAAAGCGAAGCGTATCTGAAATTGTCCCTCAAAAAATCAGAATGATCTTTATATGAATCTTTTACTGAATGATATTTTCTAAAACATTCATTTTCGCTATCATCATCATAATAAATCTTTATTCCCTTCCAGGTACTCTTACATTTTATGCCAAAATGATTATTGGATTTCCGACTTAAACTGCTCATACCGTTATTAGATTCAAGACATGCCTGAGCAAGAGTTATGCTTGCCGGAATACCAGACCTTTGCATTTCAGAAATAGCCAAAACGCGATACTTTTTGATATACTGTTTTCGTTTTTCTGTTACCTGTGAAAAAGAAGACTGACAAATAAATATAAACAGGAAAATCAAGGTAATTCGTCGTATCATACAATCAATTGTTTTAGACAAAAATAATAAAAACAAAATCTTTTCCAATTGGTAATCTACTTTTAAAAGTTTATTTTTGAAAAAAACGACATTATGAGAAGAAAAACAATAGAAATAGGGTATAATGAATATTCAAATATAAACGAACTATCAGAAAAACAACAGAATCTGATATTTGCTGCCAGGAAAGCTGTTAAAAATGCATATGCCCCATATTCTAATTTTAAAGTAGGTGCTGCTTTACTTATGGAAGACGATTCTGTAATTTCAGGGAATAATCAAGAAAATGCGTCTTCTCCTGTAGGATCCTGTGCCGAAAGGACAGCTATTTACTGGGCAAATGCCAACTTCCCTGACAAAAAGATTATGGCTATAGCAATTACTTCTTTAGATACGGAAGGGAAAATAGCAAAACATTTAAGTCCTTGTGGATTATGCAGACAAACATTACTTGAAACTCAGCAACGGTTCTCTTCTCCTATAAAAGTGTTTATTGACAACAGAGATCACATTCTCGAGATCCCGAATATAGAGAGTTTGCTTCCCTTAAGTTTTAGCAATACTTCATTGCAATAAAAATATCACTTTTGCGTTTCCATTATAGCTTTCCATACAGGATCTTCAATAGATGGATCAGCCACTAAAACAATAGGTTTATTACTTACGGGATGAATAAATTCCATCCGTCTTGCATGAAGATGTATACCTCCGTTTTTATTACTTCTGGCTGCACCATATTTTAAATCACCTTTAATATGGCAACCGATATTGGCCAGCTGTGCTCTAATCTGATGATGTCTTCCTGTATGTAACTCTATCTCCAGTAAATGATAATGATCTAAACTTACAATATGATGATATGTCAG
>JAENXA010000217.1 GCA_016649735.1 Prolixibacteraceae bacterium
AATTATGAATGATACAATTATGAATGATACATTCCATTCATAATTGAAAATTTAATTAATTTTGAAACGAAAATACAATGGATTTGCAATATGATATTTAAGAAACTTTTAATAACAATTTTATTCCTGATACCGGCATTATTTGCCGGAGCGGACAACACGCAATTTACGATGTCCGGACCAGAAGTAATCTCCACAGGAGAGCAGTTTAGGCTTTCTTTTTCTCTAAACGATAAAGGAGAGGATCTCCAATTACCGGATTTATCAGATTTTAACATATTAATGGGACCATCAACATCTCAGAGTTCAAGCTTTCAGATGATTAATGGAAAAACATCCCGGTCGGTTTCTTATTCCTACATTTATATATTAAGTGCTAAAAAAGAGGGAAAATTCACAATACAACCTGCCTCTGTAAAAGTAAACGGTGAAATTTACAAATCAAATTCTCTTACGATACAGGTTGTAAAAGGTCAGTCAAATTCTTCTTCGCAATCACAGGGTAATAGCTCTTCGGGAAATGGATATAGTCAACAACAACAACAACAACACAGAGCATCTTCAAGTATTGGGAAGAATGATCTTTTTGTAAAAACTCATTTAAGCAGGTCTTCTGCATTTAAGGGTCAGCAAATCATTGCAACAGTAAAAATATATGTAGCTCAAAATGTACCCATATCCAATTTCAGTGATGTTAAAGTACCTTCATATGAGGGATTCTGGACTCAGGACATAGAAATACCTAATCAGGTTAATTTTACAAGAGAGGTATATAAAAATAAAATTTACCAGGTAGGCATTCTAAAAAAGACAATTCTTTTTCCTCAACAAACCGGAAAATTAAAAATTGATCCTTTTGAGATTACATGTGATATAAAACAAAGAGTTTCAAATCAGAGAGGTTTCTTTGATGATTTCTTTGATAATTACAGAACAGTATCTGCTAAAGCTGTAAGTGATCCAGTTTATTTAACTGTAAAAGACCTTCCTGCTGCCCCTTCCGGATTTTGTGGTGGTGTTGGAAATATGAACTTTTATGCATCCATAGATAAGGATAAAGTAAAAGCAAATGAAGCAATTACTCTGAAAGTAAAAATATCAGGAACCGGTAATCTTAAACTCATAAATGCTCCAAAAATAAAATTCCCGACTGATTTTGAAATTTATGATCCAAAATCCACAGACAGCCAGGTAGCTTCGGAAAACGGACAAACAGGATCAAAATCTTTTGAATATCTAATTATTCCACGTCATGCCGGAGACTATTCAATACAGCCTTTTAGTTTTTCATCATTTAATCCGTCAACGGGGAAATACAATACAGAAAGTTCAAAAACATTCAAAATACATGTTGATCCGGGAAATGAAGAACAAAATCAAACTGTAACAAGTGCTTATTCTAAAGAAGATGTTAGATTTATCGGAAAAGACATACGTTATATTAAACAAAATCAATATAAGATAAAACAAAAGAATTCTTTCTTCTACGGAACTTTAAACTTCTGGATGTATTATATACTTACTGTAGTAATATTTATGATTATCATTATCATCTACAGAAAAAAAATAAAGGAGAATGCTAATGTCCAGCTGGTTAAAACAAAAAAAGCAAACAAGATAGCGAGAAAACGATTAAAGAAAGCCAAAGAATATCTGCAACAAAATAAATCTGAAGAATTTTACAAATCTGTTTTAAGTGCTGTAATGGGATATCTGGGTGATAAATTAAATATTCCAATAGCTGATTTAAACAGAGACAAGGCAATTGAAACACTTAAAGATAAAAATGTTAAACAGGAGACAATAGACGAATTAATAAAAATATTAGACACCTGCGAATTTGCCCAGTATTCTCCTTCCTCAACAAAAAAGACCATTGCAGACGTATATTCCAAGGCGGCACAATTAATGGGACAATTTGAAAAACAAATTTCAATCAACAAAAAAAGAAAGAAATGAAACGAAGAATAAAAAATATATTATCACTGTTTTTGTTGTTTTTATTTCCTTTAGCTATTCAGGCACAGGATTCCCTGATGGTCAAAGCAGGGAAATATTACGATTCAAAAGAATACGACAAGGCCATTGAACTCTATCAGGGGATTCTTAAAAATAAACAGGAATCTGCAGAGATATATTACAATCTGGGAAATGCATACTACAAATCAGGCAAGTTCACTCAATCTATTATTCAATACGAAAGAGCTAAACTTCTTGCTCCAAATGATGATGATATACAATTTAATTTAACTCTGGCTAACCGTTATGTTGTTGATGCAATTGATGTAATTCCACAAGTGTTTTTCATTCGCTGGTATCATAATTTTAAAAACAGATTTTCTTCAGACGGATGGGCTCATATAAGTACGATCTCCTTTATTCTGATGATGATTATGGCAGGTATTTTCTTTTTAAGCCGTACAGCAGAAATAAAGAAAAGTTCTTTCTGGATAGGAATACTAATGCTTTTTACTACCCTTTTGAGTTTTAACTTCACCTCTTCTCAAAAGAATAAAATTGAAGGACATAATTTTGCCATAATAACCCAACCAAGTATAACGATTAAAAGTTCTCCCTCTGACGGAGGAACAGATTTGTTTCTAATTCATGAAGGATTAAAAGTACAGATAAAAGACAGCCTGGATACATGGTATGAGATTAAAATTGCTGACGGGAATCAGGGCTGGCTGCCAAAAAAAAGTTTAGAGAAAATTTAAATTCCTATTTTACCAGTAGAATAACATCAAACAAATTAATATAGCCTATGTTATATTGATTAACAAAAAAGCAATACAAACTGAAAATAATTTCAATTTGTATTGCTTTTTAATTTGAGTATA
>JAENXA010000294.1 GCA_016649735.1 Prolixibacteraceae bacterium
AATAAAACGATGTTGATAAAAAGATTATTTAATCCTCACAATTATATTCATTTATTAAAATATATGTGTGTTGGAGTATTATTGTTAAATTTAGTTGCATGTGGAAGTAGTAGTAATGATTTGATAGGTAACTGGGTTTCAGATTATGATGTGGAACCGGGTGGAAGAACTAATGCTGTATCAGTTTCTGTAGATAATATGGGTTATTTTGGTACAGGTTACAATTTCAGTGATAAAACTCGTTATAATGACTGGTGGAAATATGATCCAGATACAAATGCCTATACACAACTCGCAGATTTTCCCGGAGTTGCAAGAAGCGGAGCTGTAGCATTTGAATGTGGAGGAGATATTTATGTAGGAAGTGGTTATAATGGTGATGTCACGCCAAACAGACTAAATGATTTTTATAAATATTCAATTGCAGATAGTTTATGGTCAGAAATAGATGATTTCCCCGGTGAAGCAAGAGATGGTGCTGTTGCATTTACTGTTAATAATAAGGGATATGTTGGAACAGGTATGGCAGCTAATACTGTTTATCTTAAAGATTTTTATTGCTATGATCCTTCAACATCAAAATGGACAACATCTACTTCTTTTGGAGGAACACAACGAACAGAGTCTGTTTCTTTTGTTATTGACAATGTAGCATATGTAGTTACAGGAAAAAAATCTGCTACAGTTTATGATTTTTGGAAATATGATGGAAAGAAATATCCTGATATAGTTAAATGGGAAAAATTAAGTGATATTTATGATACAAATCCCGATAAAAGTTATGATGATGATTATGATGATATTATAAGATATGGAGGAGTAGCCTTTGTCTCTGGAGATAAGGGGTATAAAAAGGGGTATGTTACAACTGGCGTATCCGGCGTATCCGGTGGAACAGGGAACGTTACATGGGAATATAATCCTTCTGATGATACATGGGACGAGAAGACTGGATTTGAAGGTTCATCAAGAGGTGGAGCCGTATCATTCAGCTTAAATGATATAGGTTATGTTCTTACAGGATCAGGAACTTCTGATATCTGGAGTTTCGATCCTCATGCTGAACAGGCTAATGACGATAATGGTTCAACAGTTTTTAATCATTAAAAACAAGATATAAAAAAAATGTCTCCTGATTCCGGAGACATTTTTTTTATCTTTAAAAAGAAAATGGTGAAATTTCAGATACAAAACATTTATTCCAAATTAGAATAAATTTAAGAACCGTGAATATTTGAAATAATTGTTTGAAACGATTTTCTTTCAACAAAGGTGCAAATGAAATAATACAACAAAATAATCCTTATTCCATGTTTAATATCTGGATAAAGG
>JAENXA010000248.1 GCA_016649735.1 Prolixibacteraceae bacterium
AATAAAACGATGTTGATAAAAAGATTATTTAATCCTCACAATTATATTCATTTATTAAAATATATGTGTGTTGGAGTATTATTGTTAAATTTAGTTGCATGTGGAAGTAGTAGTAATGATTTGATAGGTAACTGGGTTTCACTTTATGATGTGGAACCGGGTGGAAGAACTGATGCTGTATCAGTTTCTGTATCTGTAAATGGAGAGGATATAGGAAATGTAGAGGATATAGGTTATTTTGGTACAGGTTACAATTCCAGTGATGATGAACGTTATAATGACTGGTGGAAATATGATCCAAATACAAATGCCTATACACAACTCGCAGATTTTCCGAATAAGATAAGCGGAGCTATAGCATTTGAATGTGGAGGAGATATTTATGTAGGTGGTGGTTATGACGGTGATGTCAGACTAAATGATTTTTATAAATATTCAATTGCAGATGATTCATGGTTAAAAATAGATGATTTCCCCGGTGAAGCAAGATACGGTGCTGTTGCATTTACTGTTAATAATAAGGGATATGTTGGAACAGGTATGGCAGCTAATACTGTTTATCTTAAAGATTTTTATTGCTATGATCCTTCAACATCAAAATGGACAACATCTACTTCTTTTGGAGGAACAAAACGAACAGAAGCTGTTTCTTTTGTTATTAACAATGTAGCATATGTAGTTACAGGAACAAAATCGAGTAAGGTCTATGATTTTTGGAAATATGATGGAATTGCAAATCCTGACAAGGTTGTATGGGAACCGTTAAGGGATATTTATGATACAGATCCTGATAATAGTTATGATGATGATTATGATGATATTGTAAGATATGGAGGAGTAGCATTTGTTTCAGGAGGTAAGGGATATGTTACAACCGGCGGATCCAGTGGATCTGGGACTGTAACATGGGAATATGATCCTTCTGATGATACATGGGACGAGAAGACTGGATTTGAAGGTGCATCAAGAGGTGGAGCCGTATCCTTTAGCTTAAATGGTATAGGTTATGTTCTTACAGGGTCGGGATATACTGATATCTGGCGTTTCGAGCCTGATGCTGAACAGGATGATTACGATAATGGTTCAACAGTTTATTAATCATTAAAAACAAAAGATAAAAAAAATGTCTCCGGATTCCGGAGACATTTTTTTATCTTTAAAAAGAAAATGGTGAAATTTCAGATACAAAACATTTATTCCAAATTATTTTATGCCAAATTGGAATAAATTTAAGAACCGTGAATATTTGAAATAATTGTTTGAAACGATTTTCTTTCAACAAAGGTGCAAATGAAATAATACAACAAAATAATCCTTATTCCATGTTTAATATCTGGATAAAGGATTATTTTTGTTTTTTAATTATTTGCCGAAAATTTTGTACTTTTTGTACTAAGAATCCTCTTCTTCTTCAAAAGAATCATAAATAGATAGTGGTCTTTTAGAACTTTTGTCTTTTTTTGTTCTTTTAGAACCACTTTCAAAATCGTTACTCTCTAATTTAGAACTTTTAAAATTCTTCTTTGAGTACATGTTTGATTTCATTTTGCGAAAACTATTAATTTGTTAATAATTAATTTGTTAATAAATATAATCTGTTATAACTTATCCGTGACAAACTTTATAATTTTTTTTTAATTTACCAATATTTATAATGTTTTTTTTGACAGATAATTGACTGATTATTTCATATTATTGTGAAATAATCAGTTGGGTTATAAATAACATATTGAAAAATAATTAATTAAGAAATTAAAGAGAAAAAATGGTTACTTTTTTAATTAGAAGGAAACGTTATTTTTGCAGATGTTTAGCCTATATTTATAAAATAATTCTTTTTTTGTAAAGGAATAAATTCAAGTTAAAATATAAGTTAAAATGAAACTTATTTTTAATTACTTATAACTACCTTAAAAACAGTAAAATTATGAAAAAGTTTGTTTTGTTTTTTGTCGTATGTATGGTTTCAATGTCGCTTCATGCACAGCTCCCTTTTGATTTTGGTTTAAAAATTGGTTATAATAGTTCAAAAATATCAACAGATCTTAATTATACCGAAAATAATGTAAATAATTTTCTTGCAGGGGCTTTTCTTCGGGTGAATATTAGTCGCTTATATGTTCAGCCGGAAGCTTATTTTTGTACAAAAGGTGGAGATTTA
>JAENXA010000066.1 GCA_016649735.1 Prolixibacteraceae bacterium
AAGATATTAAAGGAGTAGTTGATGTCTGGCAAGAACAATATAAAGAGCTGGGAGCTAAAGATTTTATTAACTATGTTCAGATTTTTGAGAATAAGGGTAGCATCATGGGATGCAGCAATCCTCATCCTCATGGTCAGATCTGGGCATCCAGTTCTATCCCTAATGAACCTGCTAAGGAAGATATTCATCAGCGTGAATATTACGAAAAACACGGATGTACTCTGTTGTCGGACTATGTAAAAAAAGAACTGGAATATAAAGTTCGTCTTCTTGTTGAGAACAATCGTTTTGTTGCTCTTGTTCCTTATTGGGCAACATGGCCGTTTGAAACAATGATTGTTAGCAAGAATCCTATTCAGCATCTTGGGCAGATGGATGAGGAAGATAAAAAGGAACTTGCCGATATTTACAGAAGACTCACTATTATGTATGATAATCTTTTTGAAGTTTCCTTCGCTTATTCAGCAGGGCTTCATCAGGCGCCTACGGATGGAGAAGATCATCCATGGTGGCATTTCCACATGCATTTTTATCCGCCATTACTTCGTTCTGCAACGGTTAAGAAATTTATGGTAGGTTATGAGATGATGGCCGGTCCACAGAGGGATATTACAGCAGAGACTGCTGCCGCAAGATTGCGTGCAGTATCTACTGTTCATTATAAAAAGAAAACCAATTAATAATTTTAAATTATGACAAATAACAAGAAAAACAAGTATCTTTTACCGCTTATCATCATGGCATCCCTTTTCTTTCTGCTGGGGTTTATAACCACGATGAACAATTCAATGATTGATTTTCTGAAGGGAGCTTTCCATTTAAATGATGTGGAAAAGCAATTTCCCAATACTTTTTTTTATGGGGCTTATATCCTTTCCGTTCCTATCGGATTTCTTATTAACAAAATAGGATATAAAAACGGAGTACTTTCAGGATTGGCAATGATAGTCCTTGGATTCTTCCTGTGTATCCCGATGGTAGGATTTGGCTATTATCCTTTTTTGCTGGCTGTTGGTGTTTTTGCAATTGGTGTTGTTGTTTTGCAGGTAGCTGCAAATCCTTATGTAAATGCCCTTGGATCAAAGGAAACTGCAGCAAGTCGTCTTACTTTAACAAATGCTCTTAATTCCGTTGCTACTGTTATAGCTCCGATTTTTGTTTCCATGCTTATTGTAAATGATACAAATGATCCCAGAGCTGTACAATTTCCTTTTGGATTAATTGGTGTAATTACTCTGGTTATTCTTGTTATTATGTTTTTCCTGAAACTTCCGGAAATTAAAGGTACAGAAGAAGACACTGAAAAAGGGGAAACAAAAGAGTATAAATCAAGCGCGTTTAAATATCCTCATGTATGGCTGGGTGCACTGGCAATTTTCTTTTATATGGGTATAGAAATTGGGATTCCTAGTTTCTTTGCTGATTTTTCAAGTGCAATAGGATTAAATTTCGATTCTTTGGCAAGAACGGATATTCTTAAATACTACTGGGGAGGACTTATGGTAGGTCGTCTGCTTGGTATTTTTGTGCTTCAGAAATTTTCAGCGAGGAAAATTCTTACCATTTGTGCATGTTGTGGCATTATATTTATAGCTTCTGCTATGATAATAGGGGCAGGAGCCGGTACTTTAGCTTTGTGCTTATTCTTAGGTACAGGATTATTCCATTCTATCATGTGGCCTACTATATTTAGTCTTTCGCTGGAGGATCTTGGTCCTAATGCAAAAGTGGCCTCCGGTCTTATTTCCACTGCTGTAATTGGTGCAGCTATTCTGATGCCTCTTATGGGTGTAATTCAGAATGCAGCCGGTACCGTATTTGCAGCCATTGCCTGTCTGTTTGTTTTTTATATTTATCTGATATTCTTTGCCAGCAAAGGATCTAAAATAAGAACAGCGTAATTTTTTGAAACAACTTTATATATAAAAGAAGGGATATCTCATTAAGATATTCCTTCTTTTAGCTGTTAGTCTGACAATAATTATTTAACTTATTATTATCTATCCTTCATTTTGATATATTTACGCGGTGGCAATACATTTTTGTATGCCGGACGAATAATCCTTCTTTGCTCGAAGTTTAATTCTTCGATTCTGTGAGCAGTCCATCCTGACATTCTTGCCATTGCAAATAAAGGAGTATAAATTTCTTTAGGAATTCCTATCATTGAATATACAAAACCTGAATAGAAGTCTACATTGGCACAAACAGTTTTATTTACCTTTTCTCCTTTGTATTTCATAAAGGCTTTTATTGATAGTTGTTCTATACGTTCATAAAATTCAAATTCTTTTAACATCCCTTTTTCTTTGGCTAGTTCTCTTGCCTTTTCTTTTAATAATACAGCTCTGGGGTCTGACAGAGTATAGACAGCATGACCTATACCATATAATTTCCCATCTTTTTTGTAAGCCTCTTTTCTCAGTATTTTCAGCAGCAGATCACTGATTTCGTCTTCGTCTTCCCAATTATAAATTTTTTTCTTCAGATAATCCATCATTTTTAATACTTCCAGATTTGCTCCTCCGTGCAGAGGGCCTTTCAAAGAAGCAATGGCTGCAGCTACAGACGAATAAGTGTCAGTACCGGAAGAGCTGGTAACACGGATGGTAAAGGTGGAATTATTACCTCCACCATGCTCAGCGTGAAGAACAAGTGCCAGATCAAGTACGTCTGCATCAAGAGGTGTATAGTTGCCTGATCCTTTTAACATATATAGTAAATTCTCGGCTGTAGTTAATTTGGGATTTGGATGTCTTATGGACATTGTTCCGTCTTTAAACTGATGAATATAATTATGATATGCATAGGCGATAATTGTAGGAAATTTTGCTATTAATCCAAGAGACTGTTTAATCACTTGTTCCGGTGATGTGTCTTCTGCATTTTTATCAAAATTATATAAAACAAGAACGGAACGAGCCAGAACATTCATGATGTTTTTTCCGCTTACGCCCATAAGGGATCTTTTAAGATTCTCAGGAATTCTTCTGTTCTGTGCCAGATATTCAGAGAATTGTGATAATTCAGTATTGTTGGGTAAGTTTCCGGTAAGTAACAGATAAGTGGTCTCGCCAGTACCATGGAAATGTTCTGACTGGAATCCTTTTACAAGATCAAATATATTTATTCCTCTGTAAAAAAGTTTTCCATCAATGGGTTTCAGGATTCCGTCATCATCTTTTTTGTAACCAACTACATCACCTATGTTCGTTAATCCTACAAGTACACCGGTATGATCAGCATTTCTTAATCCTCTTTTTACGTTGTATTTTTCGAATAATTCGGTGTCAATATGTGTATTCTTTACAATAGAACCGGATAATTCTTCTATTAATTCACCAAATTTAGATGAATTATTATTCACATTTTTTGTATCAATTTTCATTATTTCTTACTCCCTATATTTATCTTTTGTACTCGTTATTTTGAAAAAAGCAAGTAAATATAGCAAATTAAACCTTATTAAAGAACAATTGTTTGATAAATTTAATAAAAAAATATTTTATTTTGATTTTTGTAAATAATATAGAATACTGCCTGATTTTATGTATAAATATACAAAAAACAGAATTTGATTATAAAAATTTTTATTTTTCCCGTTTCTCAATTAAAAACAGAAAAGATGAGTCTTTTTTTTAAAAAAGATTGGTTAATTAAAGATGATTATTCCCTTTTTATTTCCTGTAGATTATTTTTCATTTTTTTGTAAAAAAAGTTCATTTTATAGAACAATATAAAAATAAATAGTTTAATATTAACGGCTTTTAAAAAATTTAGATGGTTTAATATAAGCGTTTTTATATCAATATATTATGATGTGATTTTTATAATTATTTTAATAAAAAATTATGAATATTATCAAAATGCAGGAAGTTGTCTCTACAGATAGAGATGTTCCCCTTGGTCTTCTTGTTAAAAACAAGAAAAGAGTTAAAATGTTTAAGCCGGTACATCGTGAAAATTCCGGTTTTATTCAGCCTAATGAAATAACAAAAGTATTTTTACTAAAACATTTTCCGGGAGTTTCCGTTAATGAGTGGAATGACTGGAAATGGCAGATTAAAAACAGTTTTACTTCTCTTGCACAGTTATCTACCATAGTAAAGTTAAATGGAGATGAAAGAAAAGTATTAACAGCAAAAGGAGTTCATCTTCCTTTCAGAATTACTCCTTATTTTGCTTCTTTGCTTACCGATCCTATAAATGGTTATGCAATCCGCAAAGCCATGATTCCATCTCTAAATGAATTAAAAATCAGTAAAGGGGAACAGTCAGACCCTCTTAGTGAAGATGCTATGAGCCCCGTACCTCATCTGGTTCACAGATATCCTGACAGAGTTTTATTTTTAGCTACAGGCTTTTGTTCAGCATATTGTCGTTATTGTACACGTACACATATGGTAGCAAAAGGCAAAGTTCATTTTAACCGTGAATGGGAACCGGCTATACAGTATATCCGTGACCATAAAGAAGTCAGAGATGTTTTAATTTCCGGCGGAGATCCTCTAACTATGCCGGACAGTATGTTAAAAGCACTGCTTACAGAAATAAGAAGTATACCTCATGTTGAAATCATAAGAATAGGAACAAAAGTCCCCGTGGTTTTACCACAGCGGATTACTCATTCTCTTACAAGAATGTTAAAACAGTTTCATCCTTTAATGATGAGTCTTCATTTTATGCATCCTGGAGAATTGACTCCTGAAACAGCTGAGGCTTGCAACAGACTGGCTGACGCCGGAATTCCACTTGGAAGTCAGACCGTTCTTTTGAAAGGGGTTAATGATAATGTTCCGGTAATGATGAATTTGATGCAGGGGCTCTTAAAAATAAGAGTAAAGCCTTATTATTTATATCAGTGTGATCCTATTCCAGGTTCTCTGCATTTTCGTACTCCTTTTAGTAAAGGACTTGAAATTATTCATGGATTACGTGGATTTACAAGTGGTTATGCTATACCTCAGTTTGTAATTGATGCTCCCGGGGGAGGTGGAAAAACTCCTTTTCTTCCGAATTATTATCAGGGGAAAGTAAACGGGAATATAGTAATGAAAAATTACGAAGGAAATATATATTACTATCCTGATATAGAAGAATAGATAAAATTTATTAAATAGCAGAATAGGAACGGTGAGTTTTTTCCATCGTTTCCTGTTCTTTATTGCCAAAAACATGAAAATAGGATTAACATATGATTTACGCTCAGAATATCTGTCTATGGGCTATTCTGAAGAAGAAACTGCTGAATTTGACAAAGAGTCGACCATTGAAGGAATTGAAAATGCTTTGCATGAGATAGGTTATGAAACAGAAAGAATTGGACATGTGAAATCTCTTATGAAACTTTTACTGCAAGGGAAAAAATGGGACATTGTCTTCAATATATGTGAAGGAATGTACGGTCAGGGGAGAGAATCAATAGTACCATCATTGCTTGATGTATATCAGATACCGTATGTTTTCTCAGGACCAACAGTTCTTGCTCTTTCTTTAGATAAGGCATTTTGTAAAAGAATAGTCAGAGATGGCGGAATTCCTACTCCTGATTTTTGTGTTGTTAAAAACAACAGGGATACTCAAAAAAGCAAACCTGATTTCCCTTTATTTTTAAAGCCTTTATCTGAAGGAACAGGTAAGGGAATAAGTGAACATTCTCTGGTTAACAGTGAAATAGAATATAGAGAAGTATGTTGTGATCTATTGGATCGTTTTCATCAGCCTGTTTTAGTAGAGTCATATCTTCCCGGACGCGAATATACTGTAGGAGTTGTAGGAAATTGTACGAATTCTCTTGTCGCAGGTGTTATGGAAGTTACTTTTAAAAAAAATGTAAAGAAAATTTATTCTTACGAGAATAAAGAAAATTATAAAGAGGTAATAGAATATAATCAGCCGGAGCCGGAAATATATCAAAAATGTTCTGATCTTGCCCTTAAAGTATGGAATATTCTCGGAGTAAATGACGGAGGGCGTGTAGATATGAAACTTAATAAACAGGGAGAGCCTGAATTTATTGAGATTAATCCTCTTGCCGGATTAAATTATCTTGATTCGGATCTTCCTATTTTATCAGGATTAAACAATATCAGCTTTACACAGTTAATATCCATGATTATGAGAGCAGCTGAAAAAAGAATTTTTGGACAAATATTATCTTCAGGATTATTAAGTGAATAAAGAAAGAATATTCTTTTATGAAAAATAAAATTGCTGTTATTTTATACCAACATCTCTCAGAGCATCCTACATTGGATGATGAAGATGTTTTGGAACAGGTTGCAATGGTGAAAAATGCTTTGATTGAATTAAAATATGATTGCGTAGTCCGGGATATAGGAAATGATTTGTACGGTGATTTAAATAAAATCAGAGAATTACATCCTTGTTTTGTATTCAACTTGGTTGAAGTAGTATTTGGAAAAACGGAATTACTGCCTTTTATTGCATCAATGATGAAAGTTATGCATATTCCATATACGGGTGTTTCCGATTCTACCCTTTTCCTTACTACAAGTAAACCACTTGCAAAAAAATATATGAAGCAGGCAGGAATAAGAACGGCTGAATGGTTTCCTGTTTCATCAGATTTTAAACCAGAGACATTAAAAAAATATATTTTAAAACCGGAGGCTGAAGAAGGTTCTATAAGTCTTGATGAGGATGCTGTTTTTAGTGGACAAGATTTTTCGCGGATACTGAATACTGTTAAAGGTAAATCAGAATCTTTTTTTATAGAAGAATTTATAGAAGGTAGGGAATTTAACCTAAGTGTAATAGGAACGCCTGGACATTATGAAGTTTTTCCGGTAGCTGAAATGTGTTATAATGATTTTCCGGAGGGGAAGGAACATCTTCTTGGTTACCGTGCAAAGTGGGAAGAAAATTCTTTTGAATATCAGCATACATCCCGTAGCTTTGATACATTGAAGAAGGAAACGGAACTTAAAATGGAGTTAATTGATATGGCACTAAAATGTGGTGATGTTTTTGATATTTCAGGTTATTACAGAGTTGATTTTAGGGTTTCAAAAGATAATAAGCCGTTTGTTCTGGAAATAAACGGGAATCCGTGTTTGTCACCTTTTAGTGGATTTATGTCAGCTGCTGCTCAAAAAGGAATAAATAATACAGAAATTATTAAAAGGATTGTTGATATTCTTAATTAGAAAATTTATGATTTTATTATATGAATGTAACATACAGAGATTATTTATTATTATCAGATAGAGAGGCGATTCGTGAACTGTTAACGAACACCGGGGTCTTTTACGATTTTGAAATTGAAGTGGCTTTAGAACTTGTGGACGATTTTATAGATAATGGGAAAAAATCGGGATATTATTTCTATTTAGCCGAAATAGACGGTAATATTGCCGGTTATGTAAATTTCGGTCCGACTCCTTGTACAAAATCAGGATGGGATCTTTACTGGATCGCTGTCAGAAAAGATTTTCACGGAGAAGGTATAGGTGGAATACTTATTAAAAAGGCAGAAAAAGAGGTTATGAAAAATGGAGGTAAAAAACTGTGGGTTGAGACTTCTTCTAAACAGAATTATTTGCCTGCCAGACTTTTTTATGAAAAAAATACATATATAAAGGCAGCTGAGTTAAATGAATTTTATGGTCCTGATGACAATAAAATAATTTATGGTAAATCGTTGAAAGAAAATGATGAATAAAAACAACGGCTTTATTATGAGGACTTCTCTAATTTAATATTTTGATAATCAGATAATTATTGGTATTTTCATGGTTATTAAACCATAGGAAAATGCAAGCATAAAAATACAAAAAAACAGGAAATAGAGGATTGTTTGATGAGCAAAAAGCCAACAATAAAGAAAAATCAAAAACAAGGGCAAGAGTAGAACATGTATTCGGTTTTATGGAGCAAAGTATGAATGGCTTAATTGTAAGATCTGTTGGCATAAAAAGAGCAGCAGGAATTATAGGCTTA
>JAENXA010000282.1 GCA_016649735.1 Prolixibacteraceae bacterium
AAATAATTTTATCTAATAGATATGAAAATAGAACATTTAGGATTACAGGTTGAACAACCGGTTGAGATGGCAGAATGGTATTGTAAAAACTTTGGTTTTACAGTTAAACGTGATTTTAAGAATGCTTCAAAGACACTTTTTATAGCTGATAACTCAGGAAACGTAATGTTGGAGATTTATAATAATCAGACAGTAAAAACTCCTGATTATGCTAATATGGATCCTCTTTTAATGCATCTGGCTTTTCAATGTGATGATGTTAAAGGAACAATAAAACGTCTGGTTGATAATGGTGCAGAATTAATTGAAGGACCCAGTGATTCTCCGGATACTGATGATCTTGGAATGCTTCGTGATCCATGGGGCTTAGCTATTCAGTTGTGTAAAAGAGTGAAACCTATGATTTAAAAATAATAGTTATAAGTTTTGGTATAACTCTTCGTACTTTTGTGGAGAGTTTTTTTTTGTATTAATAAATCTCGATTTTAAAGGCTTTAATTTTCTGTAACGGAGATAATTTATACTTTTACGATTTCTGTATATGTAACGAATAAAACTCCTGAAATGGATAACACGGAAATTCAGAAACAATTAAAAGAAAAAGGCTATATTTCGGAACCAATTAATCCGGCATTAGACCTTGAAAAAGAGATCAGGCGACTAAAGAAAGAGAAAAAAGCCGTTATACTTAGCCACTTTTATGTGGACGGAGAGTTGCAGGATATTGCTGATTTTGTTGGAGACAGTTTACAACTGGCAAAAGAAGCTGAAAAAACTAAAGCTGACATAATAGTTTTTGTCGGAGTTCATTTTATGGCAGAAACTGCCAAAATAATTAATCCTGGTAAGAAAGTCCTTTTGCCGGATTTAAATGCTAGTTGTTCTCTTGATGAATCGGCTCCATATGAAAAATTTTGCGAATTCAAGAAAAATTATCCTGATCATAAAGTAATATCTTACATTAATTGTTCTGCAGCGTTAAAGACACTGACCGATGTGGTTTGTACATCTTCCAACGCTTTAAAAATTGTAGAGAGTTTTCCTGAAGACGAAAAAATAATTTTTGCGCCGGATAAAAATCTGGGAAATTATATTAATGAACTAACAGGACGTAACATGGTCCTTTGGGATGGCTCTTGTATGGTTCACGCCAATTATTCCTATAAAAAGATTTCATTATTAATGCAGAAATATGAAGATGCCGAAGTGATTGCCCATCCGGAATGTGAAAAACGTGTATTGTCGCTTGCAAAACATATAGGCTCTACGGCCTCTCTTTTAGTATATGTCCAAAAAAGTCCGGTAAAAAGATTTATTATAGCTACTGAGATCGGAATTATTCATCAGATGAAAAAGGTATGTCCTGATAAGATTTTTATTCCGGCACCTTGTAACGATTCACCTGATGCCTGTAATAGCTGTACCTATATGAAGCTAAATACAATGGCTAAATTATATAATTGTCTGAAGTATGAACTTCCTGAAGTTAAATTGTCCGATGAAGTAATTAATAAAGCCAGAAAATCAATTGTTCGTATGCTGGAAATTTCGAAATAAAGATTCCCTTTAAAGATTTGTTCTTATTATTTTTTA
>JAENXA010000247.1 GCA_016649735.1 Prolixibacteraceae bacterium
GAACTGAGAATCCATACTTTTTTTAGCATAATTAAGAGCTTTCCCTTTTAAATCGGAAAGTTTCCTATTCATCTCATCAAGAGGTATATTGTTTTTCACAGCTTTATATCCGCGAACATCTGCAGTATTTGTAAAACAATCCGTCATTAGAGGAGCAATGGCGTCCATAATATTCATAGGCGGAATTCCAAGAATTTGTTCTATTGTATGAACAATACAGGGTTGATTATATGCCGTATGAACAACTTCTTTCTTTCTTGAATAAGGACTTATAACAAGTCCAACAGTACGATAAGCTGAAATATGATCCCAGCCTGCCTGAGAATCATCTTCGGTAACAAAAATAACGGTATTTTTCCAGAAACGACTTTTACTTAAAGCCTCAACTATTCGTCCCAATGCCAAATCATTATCTGCCACCATTGCCCTTGGAGTAGGGAATTTAGGATTTGTTCCAGCAGTATGATCCGCAGGTAAAGCAAGCACCATCAACTGAGGTAGTTGGTCGCCTTCCATTTGTTCATATTTTTTTATATCCTTTATAAAAACATCTGCACGAAGAACATCCGGGAAGCAATGACTGTCATACCCAGGATAGTTTTTACTTAGAAGAGGCCTTACGTCTGCAATAGTCGTATAATTTTTAAATGGAGGGATATCTCCTTTCAGATAACCTTCATAAAAATCCTTCCATCCGTACTTATTATGATCAAATTGTGGAATCGCTGCTTCTCCATATATTTTCACGGTCTTGTTATGCTTTATTGCATTATCCCAGATAAAACCTGTAGGAGCATAAACCAAGGCATCTGTCTGGACATGAGGATATCCTCTGTACCATACACGAACATTTCTTTCCAGATAATCAGTAACTATTGAGGCATCTGTCCATTGATGACCCTCCGCCGAACTTTTCCCGGATACCATATAATTATCCATCAAAAGAAAATCATCTGTCAGTTTATGAGTATTTGGAGTAATTCTCTTACCATAAACACACAACGAAGGTTCACTTTCTCCCCTTCCTGTATCACCTAATATCTGGTCATAAGTTCTGTTCTCTTTTATTATATATATAACATGTTTAAATACAGATGGCTCCCCTATTCTTTCAGGAACAGGTCTCTCTGCAATATTCTTTCGTTCAGGAAGGTTAACCAATTTTATCCGTTGTATATTATTTAATACAATTACCTCACGGTTATATTTTTTAAGCTTCCGCTTTTTCGGAACAGGAATCACCGAAACTGAAGCCATTAAATTATGTGAATTATAAGCCATAACATTATTTTCTCCCTGCGGTTTGGGAATTCCTGCACCTTTATTCTCAAAATTTGTAACATAAAGCTTCCTCCCGGACAAAACAATTGAAGAAGGATAAGCTCCTGTTGGAATAAAACCTTCCACAAGACTCCTTTCTTCTTTGCCTTTTGCAGAAGACAATTTCCCAAGACGTACAACAGCTATGGCATTATCCAAGCCCTCAGCCACATATAAATATTTTCCATCAGATGTTACAGCAAGAGCATTGGGAGAATCTCCCCAAAAATCATTAATATCAGATTGTAATCTCATCGTTATTGTCTCACATACTTCATCTTTTATAGAATTAATAACTGAAACATCATCACTATTGGCATTTGCTACATAAATATATTTTCCATCACTTGAAACTGCCATATTTCCGGGGTGTAATCCTGTAACAATTTCTTTTATAAGTTTTCCGTCTTCAGGATCATATACAGAAACACTTCCTTCACGAGTAGCACCGGTGAGTGGATCAATACGCGCCGTACCCCATGGAACACCTGCTATATTAACATCTTTCGTATCAGGCAATCGTCCACCCCAGTTAGAAACATAAATTTTACCGTTTGCTTCAACTATACCAAACGGAGCAACTCCGGTAGATTTTCTCCAAATAACTGATTTATCTTTTGCATTTTTTTTGACCAGTTCACTGTTCCCGTTTAAAACTACATATAAATAGTCATACTGCCCTTCATGTCGCATAAGCATCTGATTGGGAAGTGCATATTCAGCAGAATTATGTGGTGCATATGTATAATAATCCCGCAGTTTAGCAGAATATCCATTCCATGAAACACAAATAACATATGATTTTTTCGAACCCTCTACACTCAACAATACAGATTGTCCTGAATCATTA
>JAENXA010000206.1 GCA_016649735.1 Prolixibacteraceae bacterium
ACTGATACTGTTACCTATTCCAATTCGACTTATCTGGAAAATGAAAAAGAAAACCCCGAAGGAATATCCGACTCAATCATTAATTTTCATGTTAATGCACGGATTATTTATTTTAAGGTTTCGCAATTTAAATTTGATTCTTCAAAAAAAGCATTCATAAAAGGTTGGCTTATTGAACAAGAGATGAATAATAAATTACGACAATTACAAAAATTAAGGGATAATTACGATAAATCCACTGAATTGGAAAAAGAAAAAAATGGTGCACTTATAATACAATTGGAAAAAGAAACATATATGATGAATCAGGAAATTAATAAAAATTATCTGGAAGCAAACATCAAAGAATCATCATACTGGGAGCAGGCAAAAGAAAATGAAATAATCAGTCTCCTCAAAAAAAACAGATCTGTTGAAGATAGTCTTCAATTGGATTGTCAAAAAAAGAAATCCGGAATTGATATTCAGGTTGACACAATATTTCAAAAAATTATTACAGAAAAAGAAGCTAAGGCTATAGCACAAAAAGAAATTAAGGAAGCTTCTGAAAAAATTGTTTACAAAATACAGATAGGAGCGTATAAAAAAACTCCCCCTCAATGGGTTCTCAAACTTTTTAAAAGATTGTCAATGCTCAGACGTATAGACAAAAATATTGATGAAAAAGGAATAACGGTATACAGTGTTGGAGAGTTAAACACATATAAAGATGCTCTTCAAATGCAGAAACAAATTAAAACAGAAGGAATAAATCATGCCATAATTGCTGCCTATAAAAATGGTAAACGTATTTCGATAAATGACGCTAAAACAATGACAAGAAATGAAAGCACGGAGGAAAATTAAATGCATACCTGAGCAGGAAAAAAATTCCCGTTCACATAAAGCCCATTTTTTGGTTCTTTATAATGATGATATACACACCATAGACTATGTCACAAATTCATTAATGAATATATGCGGACATAGTCCGGAGCAGGCTCTTCAATGTACAATAATTATTCATAATAAAGGAAGTTATGAAGTAAGGAAAGGAACTATAAATTATCTTACCCCAATGAAAACAGCTCTATCCGAAAAACGATTAAAAGCAACAATTAAATAACAGTATTATGGGAATTTTACTTATTGTTTTTCTGATTTTAGTAGGATTTCTACTACTTCTTTTGGAATTTGTAGTTATCCCGGGGATTACTATAGCCGGAATTGGTGGTGTCTTATTTTTTATCGCCGGAGTTTACCTTGCCTTTCACACATACGGAATTCTAACAGGAATCTTATCATCATTATTCATTGTAATTCTTGTTCCATTACTTTTTTACAAAATATTTAAAAGTAATACGGGCAAGAAAATGATTCTGGATTCACAGATTACAGGAAAAGCTAATACAATTGACACTTCCACTATACATGTCGGGGATGAAGGACTTGCAGTAACACGGCTGGCTTCATTCGGAAGAATAAAAATTAACGGGCAAATAATGGAAGCCCGTACCATAACAGACTTTATTGACGCTAAAACTCGTATAAAAATTATAGATATATCAAGTGATGGAATTATTGTTGAACCTTTAAAATAAAAATAAAATGGATTACGTAGGTACTTTCGGGTTAATTGCAGGGATTATTGTCCTTATCATTATTGTTACTTATTATATTCCGGTAGGGCTATGGTTTTCAGCTCTTGTTTCCGGTGTTCATATTTCACTTTTACAACTATTTCTGATGAGATTCAGGAAAGTTCCCCCCTCTGTTATAGTAAGAGCCTTAATAGAAGGAACAAAAGCAGGTATAAAACTGGACAGAAACAGTCTGGAAGCTCATTATCTCGCAGGTGGACATGTCAGCAAAGTAGTTCATTCACTGGTTTCAGCTGAAAAGGCTAATATTGATCTCCCCTTTAATATGGCAACAGCTATTGATTTGGCAGGACGTGACGTTTTTGAAGCAGTTCAGATGTCAGTTAACCCTAAAGTTATTGATACGCCTCCCGTTACCGCAGTTGCAAAAAACGGGATACAACTTATTGCTAAAGCAAGAGTAACAGTTCGTGCAAACATCAAACAACTTGTAGGTGGTGCAGGTGAAGAAACCGTTCTTGCACGTGTCGGTGAAGGAATTGTTTCTTCAATTGGATCTGCAGAGACTCATCTGGCCGTACTGGAAAATCCTGATTCTATATCAAAAGTCGTTCTGCAAAAAGGACTGGACGCAGGAACTGCCTTTGAAATTCTGTCTATTGATATTGCAGATATTGACATTGGTAAGAATATTGGTGCCAGTTTGCAAATGGATCAGGCAGAAGCCGATAAAAACATTGCTCAGGCAAAAGCAGAGGAAAGAAGAGCCATGGCTGTTGCTCTTGAACAGGAAATGCGTGCAAAGACACAGGAAGCTCGTGCTAAAGTTGTTGAAGCAGAAGCTGAGGTTCCTCTAGCCATTGCAGAAGCCTTCCGTAGCGGAAATCTTGGAATTATGGACTATATGAAATATAAAAATATATCTGCTGATACTACAATGAGAGAATCTATTGCAGGAGAAGAAACAACTCAGAAACCGAAAAATTAATTTAACACCTAAAATCCGCAAGGAATTTAGGTAATACAACAGACTACAATTAAAAAATATTTAATTAGACTGTAACTTAATTAGAAATTATGCCCAATATAGATAGTCCCTGTTATGTTAAATTTAATGTTACATAACATAGTTTTTAATCTGCTCATGGATGATAATATTAATCCGGAGGCTATATTTGCAGCATAGTTTTACTCTATAAGTTTAGGTTTGATTAGTTTTATTGGTTTAGTTAGGTAGAAAAGGATAGGTATTCATCTATCCTTTTTGTTTTTTTATACACTTACTTTATTTATCGTTTATCTCTTTATATCTGTAACAATAAGTAAAATGATCATTTACCATTCCAATAGCCTGCATAAAAGCATAAATTATAGTGGCCCCAACAAAGTTAAATCCTCGTTTTTTTA
>JAENXA010000241.1 GCA_016649735.1 Prolixibacteraceae bacterium
CCCATATCTATATCATCCAGAAGATAATTTCCGCTGGTAGGTGTCTCAAGACATCCCAGAATATTTAGCATTGTTGATTTTCCTGAACCACTGGCTCCCATTATTGCAGTAAATTCACCTTCTTTTATTTCCAGATTAATTTCGCAAAGGGCATGCACTATAATTTCTCCCACATGAAAGTCCTTTTTTAGATTAACTATTTTAATAAGTTTGTCTGACATCTTTGTTATTTTTTTTTGTTTCTTCCCGGACGTGTAGGCATAAACGGGCTTTTTGAACTTCCTGCTTCAGAACTTTTTATTTTTCCCTTAAAAGAACTCATGGAAATAATTACACGATCTCCTTCGTTAAGTCCTGATAATAGCTCATAATTTATTTCGTTAGTTTCTCCAACCTCAATAGTCTTAGGGTATATAGTGCTGTCTGTTAATACCCATACCTCTTTTTGTTTATCACCGGACAAATGTTCGACGGGTTTTGGCAGGGTTACTTTCATTTCAGGATGAGTCTGTTTATAGCTTATAAGTGAGTTTATATTAGGTGTAAATTGAATTGCCTTATTTGGAACAACAACAATATTATTTTTTTCGGTGACATAAAATACAACATTGGCCGTCATTCCTGGAAGTAATGTTTTATCGGGATTAGGAGCATTAATAACTACGGTATATGTAATTACTGTTGCCTCAGTATTAGCATCAAGCCTGACTTCTGTTACTTTTCCGGAAAAAGTTCTGTCAGGATAAGCATCAACGTTAAATTCAACCCGCTGATTAATTTTTACCTGACCTATATCGGCTTCATCTACATCTGTTTCAATTTTCATCTGAGTTAGATCATTAGCGATTTTAAACAGAGTAGGAGCGGAAAAATTTGAAGCAACAGTTTCTCCTTCTTCTACGTCGCGTTCTTCAACTATACCGTCAATCGGAGAATAGATGTATGCATACCCTAAATCTGTTTTGTTTGTCTCATAGCTCGCTTTTGCTATTTCCATATTTGCTATGGAAGATTTATAGTTGTATTTTATCTCATCAAAATCAGTCTGGGCAATTAATTTTTTAACGATTAATTTCTGATAGCGTTCATATTTTGATTTTTGATACTCATAATCTGCCTGGGCCTGGTCAAGTGAGGCTTTACTTGATTTTAGTTTAGATGCCAGAACCATAGTATCAAGCCGGGCCAGTAATTGTCCTTTTTTGACGATAGAATTGTAATCTACATAAATTTTATCAATTTTTCCTGATACTTGGGTACTCACATCTACGGAGACTATGGCGTCTAATGAACCTGTAGCAGTGACGGTATTACTAATGTCTGCGCGTCCTATAGTCTCTGTGTCAATTTGAATATTCTGACTTTTCCCTGAAAAATGTATAAACAGGAAAACTCCAATAATGATAGCAGAAGCGAGTATAATTATTATTGTTATTTTTTTCATGATATGTGTAAATTATTTTAGTGAATAAATGCTTTTCCCTCTATAGAATTCCAGCTTTTTATTACTGAAAATCAGACTGAACTTTTGTTTGAGTAAATTATTTTCAGCTTCTGTTAAATTGGTCTTTATTGTTATAAAATCCACAGAATTAATAATTCCCTGGTCAAATTTTTCGACAGCAACATCGTAAGACTCTTTTGCCGAATTATAGGCTTCTCTACTTGTTTCATATTTTGCTTTTGAGGTATTTAAATCTACGCATGATTGTTCTATGTTTTTTCTGAGAACGTTTTTTGTATTTATTTCTTCCAGTTTATATTCTTCTGTTGAAAGTTGTGCCAGTTTAATATCATTTTTTCCCTGTTTGTTTCCGAAGATGGGAATAGACAGGTTTAATCCTATAGATGGAGTGTATTGATTTTTTAATTGTTCGGAATAAGAAAAATTACTGATTTGATCAGACCATCCGGTACTTAGACCGGCATTTAATGAGAGAGTAGGAAACAGGTCTGCCTGGGTTATTTTTTCATTGATTTTTGCACTCTCAACATTAAGTGCAGCCAGTTTTATCTGAGGCTTAACTATAAGAGCCTCCTTGTATATCTGATTCGGACTGGCGATTACAGTATAGTAAGAACTTATAATATTTTCTATATCAGGAGATTCTATTTCAAAATCATCACTTACCGGAAATTCCATTAACTGCATAAGCGTTACCCTGGCTGTAGCCAGGATTCCCTGATCTTCGGCTTTTGTTGATTTTTCGGTTGCAAGTTCTGATTTTATTTCCAGATAATCAGACAGA
>JAENXA010000192.1 GCA_016649735.1 Prolixibacteraceae bacterium
GGAACGAAATTTATATCTGACTACACAGCTTATAGACATGAATATTAAGGTTGTAATAGCCTTAAACATGTATGATGAATTAAAAGAAAAAAAGATTGTTTTCGATTATATTCATATGGGGGAAATGATTGGCATACCAATCATTCCTACAATTTCATCGAGAGGAGAAGGGATTAATGATCTTTTTAAACAGATTATTGAGGTATATGAGGACCGTAATCCTATTGTTCGTCATATCCATATAAATTACGGAACTGAAATTGAGAGATCAATAAAAGCCATTCAGTATGAAATCAGAGAGGATAAAAACAGAGACCGTCATTTATCTACCCGTTATTTATCCATTAAATTACTGGAAAAAGATCGTCATACCGAAGAAAGACTTGAAAGCAACACAAATATCAGCAAAATAAAAGATACTGCGCATAAAGAAATTTTAAGACTTGAAAATTTATTGAAAGACCGGTCAGAAACACTAATATCAGATGCCAAATACGGTTTTATTTCAGGTGCTCTTAAAGAAACATATAAGAATACAAATAAACAAAAGCCTCACAAGGATCTTGACAGAATACTGACCCACAAAACATGGGGATTCCCTCTCTTCTTCCTTTTTTTGTGGATAACTTTTCAATCTACTTTCGTTCTTGGGAATTTCCCTACAAAATGGATAGGATCAGCTTTTCAATGGCTTGGAGATTTAATTCGCACCGGCCTTTCCGATGGCCCTGTAAAAGATTTACTTACTGAAGGCATAATAGGAGGAATAGGAAGCGTTATCGTATTTCTTCCCAATATTCTGATTCTTTTCTTTTTCCTTTCATTTATGGAAGATTCAGGATATATGGCACGCGCCGCATTTATTATGGACAGGCTAATGCATAAAATAGGTCTTCATGGAAAATCGTTTATCCCTCTTATTATGGGATTTGGCTGTAATGTTCCTGCGATTATGGCAACACGTACACTGGAAAACAAAAATGACAGGCTGCATACAATGCTTCTTGTCCCGTTTATGTCCTGCAGCGGCAGGCTTCCTTTGTATATATTGTTAATTTCGGCTTTTTTCACAAAACATCAGGGCGGTGTTTTATTCTTAATTTATCTTACAGGAATTTTTCTGGCTATACTGGCAGGAATAATATTCAAAAAGATATTCTTTTCGAAACAGGAAGCTCCTTTTGTAATGGAACTACCTCCTTACAGGATGCCAACCTTAAAAAATACTGCCCTACATATGTGGGAAAAAGGATATCAGTATCTGAAAAAAATAGGGACTGTAATTCTGCTTGCCTCCATAATAATTTGGGCTTTGGGATATTTCCCTCAAAAAATGAATTACTCCAAAGATTATTCTGCTATGACAACTCAAGTAAAATCGGATACTAATTTAAGTGATTCACAGAAAGCATCTAAACTCAACTACATTATATCTTCTAAAGAAGAAGAACACACGGAGAATTCATACATAGGTAAAATAGGCCATTTTATAGAACCAGTTCTCCGTCCTTTAGGTTTTGACTGGAAAATAGGGATATGTCTGATTTCCGGGGCTGCTGCCAAAGAAATTGTGGTTAGTTCCATGGGCGTTTTATATCATTCAGGAAGCGACGGAGGAAATAATTCTCAAGTTCTTAAACAAAGGCTTAAAGAACAAGTTTATACAACAGGTAAAAAGAAAGGACAACACATATTTTCTCCTCTGGTCGCATTTACTTTAATGATTTTTATTCTGATATATTTTCCTTGTATTGCTGTCATTGCAACTATTAAAAGGGAATCAAACTGGAAATGGGCAAGTTTCGTAATGTTATATACCACAGGTCTGGCATGGATATTGTCATTCGCTATATATCAGATAGGTAGTTTAATAATTTAAAAATGATTCAAAATATTATTATATATATTATACTTATATGTGTCGTCATATTTATTGCATATAAAGTTTTTCGTTCTTTTAAAACCAGAGGGAAATCTTTATGTGATGATTGTGGTGGCTGCGAATTAAAAGAATTAAAAAAAGATATAGAAAAGAAATCCTGCAAAAATCATAAACCTGCAGGTATTTCAAAAAAATCTATTTGAGTATTAAGATCAGATGTTATTGATAAATTAAAATACTTAGTGATTTTTCATCAAGAATTTCATTGGCTATATTAAGAATATCAGAAGATGTGATTTTCTCTATTTTCTTATAAATTTCTTCAAGGCTATCTACTTTATTATAAATAAGAAAACTTTTACCCAGTGAAAGCATAAGTTCACTATGATCATCACTTGAAAGAGCCAGCTGGCCTATTATCTGTTTCCGGGCCTTACTCAACTGTAGTATCCCAAGTTTATTATCACGTAATCGTTTAAATTCCTTTTTAACAAGACTAATTGCCTTATCCAGCTTATCAGGATCTGTACCAAAATATACATTAAACTCACCTGTATCAAAATAAGGAGAATAATTTGACTCAACATTATAAGCCATTCCATTATGTTCTCTAAGACTTATATTAAGTCTGGAATTCATCGATTGCCCGCCAAGTATATTGTTCAACAAAGTCATTCCCACACGTCTCTCATCATGAGAATCATATGCCAGATTACCAATTATGCAATGTGTTTGAAAAGTTCCTTTTTTAACAATTTTTTCCCTTGGTATATAACCACTAAAAGGTTTTCTGTTCAATTCTCTTTTGCTAACAGGGACAGATCCAAAATATTTTTCGGCCATAGCAAGTACTTTATTAAAAGGAAGATTACCCACTGAACTTAGCACCATTTGATCTGTCTGATAATTATTTTTCATGAAATTAAAAATATTCTCACGAGTAAACGAACGTACCAATTTAGGAGTTCCAAGAATATTCCTGGCAATAGGATGCCCATCAAACAAAAGTTCATCAAAATCATCATAGATCAATTCAGAAGGGCTGTCTTTATAAGAATTAATTTCTTCAATAACCACTTCTTTTTCTCTCTCCAGTTCATGCTCAGGGAATATACTATTACATAATATATCACTGAGAAGTTCAAAGGTACGATCGTAATATTTAGTTAGAAAGGAAGCATAAAAAGCTGTATCCTCCTTACCTGTATAAGCATTTAGTTCTCCACCTATATCTTCAAGACGGCTAATAACATAATAAGCTTTTCTTTTTTTCGTTCCCTTAAATATAACATGCTCTATAAAATGCGCTATTCCCTGCTCTTCTTTATTTTCATCTCTGGAACCGGTATTTATAATTACCCCAAAATTAGAAACAGGAGAATCAACACGTTGATGAATCAGCCGGATTCCGTTATTCAGGATACTTGTATCTATCTTCATTATTATAGTAAATTATAAAA
>JAENXA010000293.1 GCA_016649735.1 Prolixibacteraceae bacterium
AGAAATCAGTCTGCTATGGGAAAAAGGACATTTTCCCTTTCTGATAATGAAAAGAACGAATTACTTAAAATAGCCCGGGAATCAATTTTACGTAAACTGGGAAATAAAAAATTACCGGACAGCTTGTCGTATAATGTAACAAAAGCTATTAAAATGTCATGTGGTGCTTTTGTTACATTAAATGAAAATGGCAGACTAAGAGGATGTATAGGATGTTTTGTGACTCATGACCCTCTGTATAAAGTCGTTAGTGAAATGGCATTGTCAGCTGCTTTTGAGGATCCCCGGTTCCCTGATGTTGAAGAAGAAGAAATGGAAAATATTAACATTGAAATTTCTGTATTAACACCTTTGAAAAAAATAAATAATATTGATGATTTTTCTTTGGGCAAACAGGGTATTTATATAAAACAAGGCATGCGTAGTGGAACTTTTTTGCCTCAGGTAGCTACAGAAACCGGATGGACAAAAGAGGAGTTTTTAGGTCATTGTTCCAGAGATAAGGCAGGATTGTCATATAACGGATGGAAGAATGCAGAACTTTATACATATGAAGCAATTGTTTTTAGTGAACCAAAATAAGTGAAATCCTGATGGAGATAGGTTCTCCTCATTGTGGAAAATGCTGAGATGAAAAATCCATTGTTTTTATAATGTAAAAAGAATAAATTAGTATATGTTGTATCAGGTTGTTTTTTAATAGATAAAAGAGAGAAAATTTATTTGTTCAAAGAAAGAACAGGTAGATTGTTTCTCTTAAAAAAAAATAATAAATGATGACAAAACGCAGATTTATAAAAACGAATTTATTGGGAGCGGGAGGGATATCATGTTTAGAAAATTTTGCATTTTCAAATGAAAATGCAGACCATATAAAAGGATTCCCGGCAAAATGGACTAAAGAAGCTATGTTTTATGAAAAAATCCCACGGGGAGTACAATGTCAGCTTTGCCCTAATGAGTGTAATCTAATGGAAGGAGAAATAGGAGACTGCAGAAACCGTGTTAATCATAACGGTATTTTATATACAATAGCATACGGAAATCCTTGTGCTGTTCATGTTGATCCGGTTGAAAAGAAACCATTATTTCATTTTTTGCCGGAAAGTAAATGTTTTTCTATTGCTACTGCAGGATGCAATCTGGCCTGTCTGAATTGTCAGAACTGGACAATTTCCCAGAAGAGTCCCACTGAAACGGAAAATATTGATCTGCCTCCTGAAAAGGTTGTTTCCTCATGCCGGAATGCGGGATGTACTTCTATTGCCTATACATATTCCGAACCGATAACTTATTACGAATATACTTATGATACTTCTGTTATAGCTCATCAACAGGG
>JAENXA010000068.1 GCA_016649735.1 Prolixibacteraceae bacterium
AACGTAACGTTTTTAACCTTATTAAGAAGTTATATTTTGTTTTAACTAAAAATTCCAGTAAAAGGTAACTTTTTTTATCTTATATTTTTTTTGTCTGAGCTTCTTTTTCTTTGTATTTTTATAAGAATTTAATTTTTTATAATATAAAAGTTATAGTTATTTTATACAATCATTAAAGTTGAAATAAAACATTTGACAATGGATGTAGAAATACTGGCGCGAATGCAATTTGCCGTTACTATTGCTTTTCATTACATATTTCCGCCTTTAAGTATTGGCATTGGGTTTATGTTGGTTCTGTTTGAAGGATTGTATCTTAAAACCGGGAATAAACAATATGAATCACTTACAAAGTTCTGGATAAAAATTTTTGCTCTTATTTTTGTTATTGGTGTTGCGACAGGAATTATTATGGAATTTGAATTTGGAACAAACTGGGCAACATACTCCAGATATGTAGGTGATGTTTTTGGAAGCCCTCTTGCTGCCGAAGGTCTTTTTGCTTTCGCTCTTGAAAGTGGATTTCTGGGTGTTTTACTTTTTGGCTGGAAAAAAGTAAAACCATGGGTTTATTTATTATCGACTATTGGTGTATTTCTGGGCTCTATGTTTTCTGCTATATGGATTGTTGTAGCCAATAGCTGGCAACAAACTCCTGCAGGATTCCATATCGTGGGAAAGGGAATGAATGCAAGGGCAGAAATAACTGACTTTTGGGCTATGGTTTTCAATCCTTCAAGTATAGATAGAATTTTACATGTATGGCTGGGAGCATTACTGGCCGGAGCTTTTATAGTTCTTAGTGTACATGGTTATTATATTTATAAAAACAGACATATTCTTATGTCCAAAAGGGCTTTTAAAATAGCACTGGTAGTCGCAACGGTATTTTCATTATTACAGTTGTATATTGGGCAAAGGTCTGCAGAGGGCGTCGCCAAAGATCAGCCCGCAAAGCTTGCTGCATATGAAGGACATTTTGCTGCTTATGCTCCGGCTGATATGTACCTTTTAGGGTATGTGGATAACCAAAATGAAAAAACTACAGGTATCAAAATACCAGGAGGCCTTTCTTTCCTGATCAATTATGATTTTCATACACCGGTTAGAGGGTTAAAATCATTTCCTACTGAAGATAGACCTTCTCTGGTTAATGCAGTTTTTCAGTTTTATCATATCATGATAATTATTGGTGTTATATTAATCTTTTTAACATTATTTTCTTGTTTTTTATGGTGGCGTGGTAATTTGTTTAGTAAAAAATGGTTGCTTCTTATTTTCGTATTTGCAGCAATTCTTCCACAGATATCCAATCAGGTTGGGTGGTATGCGGCAGAAATGGGCAGGCAGCCATGGGTTGTTTACGGGCTATTGCGTACATCTGATGCCTTCTCTAAAAGTGTAACATCAAACCAGATACTATTTTCTCTGATTCTGTTCACTGCAATTTACCTTCTTTTGTTCGTTCTCTTTATTTATCTTCTGAACAAAAAGATAATGCATGGTCCTTTTGAATATAACCGGGAGGATTCATTAAAGAGTGAAAATACAAACCTGTTAATCAAAGAATAGTTATGGATACAATTCCGGGATTAGATTTACAAACCTGGTGGTTCTTTGTGGTAGGTGCGCTGTTTATAGTATATGCTATATTAGATGGTTTTGATTTTGGTGCCGGTGCATGGCATCTTTTTTTGGATGAGGAAAAAGAACGCCGTATTGCACTAAATGCAATAGGCCCTGTATGGGATGGCAACGAGGTTTGGCTGGTTATAGGAGGAGGCTCTTTATTTGCAGGATTCCCTGTTGTATATGCTACTTTATTATCTTCTATGTATATACCGTTTATACTGTTTTTTGTATTTATTATTTTTAGGGCGGTATCTATTGAATTCCGTGGAAAGGAAAAAATGACATGGTGGAGAAAAACCTGGGATATTAGCTATAGTGTGTCAAATATCATGTTAGCGTTTTTACTTGGAGTTGTGTTGGGAAATGTTCTTCAGGGAATTCCGGTAGGAGAGAATTTTATGTATCAGGGGAACGGATTCTTTGAGTTCTTAAATATATATCCACTTCTGGTGGGAGTAAGTACATTATTTCTTTTTATGACACATGGGGCTATTTATCTGATTCTGAAAACAGAGGGAGGACTATATGATAAATTAACTGTTTTTGTAAATCGGGCAGTTCTTTTATTTATCGTGACTTTTGGAATAACAACTTTATATACAGTGATTTTTATTCCACGACTTTTAGATGAATTTATATCTAATCCTGTTTTATTTTCTATTCCACTGGCTGCATTTTTAAGTATAGCTAATATCCCCAGATTAACAGGTAAAAAGAAGTATTTATCAGCGTTTATGTTTTCCTCTCTTACAATTTGTTTATTGCTTATTATTGCCGGTATTAATTTTTATCAAACACTTCTTTTATCGACTATAGATGATAAGTACAGCCTTTCAATTTATAATGCAGCATCTTCTGAAAAAACGCTTAAAATTATGCTTATCATGGTTGCCATTGGCTCTCCGCTGGTAATTGCTTATACTATTTTCGTTTACCGCACTTTTAGAGGTAAAGTGAAAATAGAGGAGACCAGTTACTGATTATGCTCTAATCTGTCCGTCACCGGAAATTAACCATTTATATGTAGTGATTTCTTTAAGTGCCATAGGTCCACGGGCATGAAGTTTTTGTGTACTTATTCCTATTTCTGCTCCAAGTCCGAATTGAGAGCCATCTGTAAAAGCAGTTGAGACATTTCTATAAACACATGCGGCATCAATACATTGATCAAATGCATCACAAAGTTGTTTATTGTTTGAAATAATACATTCACTATGTCCTGAAGTATTATCACTAATATAGTCTATTGCTTCTTTTGAATTGTTTGCAGTTTTAATAGTTATTTTATAATCTAACCATTCGTGTCCGAAACAATCCGGAGTAGCTTTCTCTAATATTTTATCAGGATAATTACCTTTAAGTGCATTGTAAGCAGGGGCGTCTGCATAAATAATTACTTTGCTTTGACTAAGCTTTTCACAAAGAGCAGGCAAATCACTTAATCTGTTTTTATGAATCACCAGGCAGTCAAGTGCATTACAAACACTTACTCTTCTGGTTTTTGCATTATTGATTATATTGATACCTTTTTCTAAGTCTCCGTCTTTGTCAAAAAAGGTATGACATACACCGGCTCCGGTTTCTATCACCGGAATTTTTGCATTATTCCTTACATAATTAATTAAACCTGCGCTTCCCCGGGGAATTAAAATGTCAACATATCCCTGAGCTTTTAATAGTTGAGAAGTAGCTTCTCTGTCAGCAGGTAATAAAGTGCATACATCTGTTAATATGTTATGTTTCTCCAGCGTTTTATGCATAAGAGATACTATTGCTGCATTAGAAAATTGAGCATCCTTACTACCTTTTAAAATACATGCACTTCCAGCTTTAAAACAAAGAGAAAAAACATCAAAGGTTACATTAGGACGGGATTCATAAATAATACCTATTACTCCGAAAGCAACAGTGACCTTTTTCAGTCTCATACCATTAGGTCTGGTATAATCTTCTAATATTGTTCCTAATGGAGATGGCATTTTAGCAACATTGCGCATGTCAGATGCAATATCTTTTAAGCGTTCAATAGTAAGTTTAAGTCTGTCATATTTTGGATTATTGATATCCATTTTGTCTAAATCTTTCTTATTTTCAGTAAGAATAAACTCAGAATTATTTTCAATGGAGTCTGCTATATCAAGTAGTACTTTAGCTTTCTGGGAATCATCAATGAAATTTATATCTCTTGATGACTTTTTTATCTTTTTAAATGTTTCTGTTAAGTCCATATTGTTAAATCAGATTTTATTATTTTATAATCGGGGTTCGGGTTGGTGTAGTTTGCAAAGCGAATTACATTTACCCTGTTTTATAAGTCTTCTTTTCGGGACAGACTTATAAAACCAATCCGAATTCAGTTATCTACGAGCCAGAAGGGATTGCATATAACAAAGAAATATATTTTATTCAAATTATTACTTATAAGATACCATACTTTTTTACAATTTCAATAAATATAGGGTTTTTTAATAAAATATTCATTGTGGGTAATCTAATCTATCAAGGCAGAAATTTTCTGCCTGGGTGAAAATTGAGTCGAGATAACTTCTTTGTCTTTGTCTAAAATATCTGTTAATATATTTTCTTTATTTCCATTAGCTATATAAACAGTGATACCTTCATTAGAAACTTTTCTGGCAGTATTGTATTTGCTTTTCATTCCACCTCGGCCTGTGTTGGATTTACGCATCTGTATATATTGGGACATGTTTTTCCCGGCTTGTATCTTTTTTATTACATGATTTTCGGGGTTGTCCGGATTGCCGTTATATATTCCATTTATATTACTTAAAATGATTAAGGCATCTGCATTTATCATGTTGGCTATGAGTCCTGAAAGTTCGTCATTATCAGTAAACATCAATTCATCTAAAGATATTGTGTCATTCTCATTTATTATGGGAATGATATCATTAGCAAGCATTACTTCAATACAGTTTTTTTGACTTAAATATTGTTTTCTACTGCCGAAATCTTCTTTTGTAGTAAGAATTTGTCCGCAAAGCAGGCCATTATTTTTGAATAAATTGAGGTAGTGATTTATAAGAACAATCTGACCTACTGCAGAATATATTTGTCTTTGATTTACCGAATCGAGCTTGGTTTTAGCATCAACAACGCATTTACCTGAAGCTACGGCACCGGAAGAAATCAAGACAACCTCTACGCCTTGATCTTTCAGTATGGAAATTTGATTTACAAGAGATTGCATCCTGGTCAAATCCAAGAATCCTTCACTTGTAGAGAGTACATTACTACCTACTTTTACGGCTATTCTTTTATATATAAAATCAGACATATTATTTATTTAAAACTAAATCTATTAGAATTATGATTATTTAATGAAACTTGCTTTTAATCCTTTTATTATAGAAGAGGAGAAACCGTTATGTTCCATTTCATTTAATCCTTTGATGGTACTTCCACCGGGAGTAGTGACCTTATCTATTTCAATTTCAGGGTTAGTGCCGTTTTTTTCTAATAAAGCAACTGCACCTTTTAGTGTTTGCATAACTGCTTCTTTTGCAGCATCCGGATAAAGTCCTATTTCTACTCCACCTTCCATTGCTGCTCTTATATATCTGAAAGCATAAGCAATACCGCATGAGGAAATAGACATGAACGCATTGATTTTATCTTCAGTAGTGTATAATGCCAATCCCAATTCATTAAACATAGAAACAATTAAATCTTCTTGCTCTTTAGCTGAGTTAATAGATGCAATGCATGAAAAACCTTGAAGTACATCTATGGCTGTGTTGGGTATGATTCTAAATAATATAGGCTTAGAACCATTTCTTTCAATGAAAATATATTGTAATTTTTTGAAACTTACTCCGGCAGCTACAGATATGATTAGTTGTTTTGAATAATCAACGTTTGGCAGTATTTCTTTTGAAACAGATTCTATAAACCATGGTTTTACAGCTAAAACGATAATATCTACATCTTTTATGCATTCGATATTATTTTTAAATGTGTTTATTTGAGGATTAAATTTTTTTATTTTATTTAGAGTTGTGTCAGTTTTAGCACTGACATTTATGTCTTTAGCTTCAAATTTAGTACCCTGACTTAAGCCACGAGCTATGGCTCCTCCCATGTTTCCTGCTCCAATAATACCTATTTTCATATTTTTATTCTTTTTGTTTTAGTCCAGTGTTGTATTTATTTTCAATAAAATATTTTTTAATATTATTATTGAGTACTCTCAATATGTTGGACCATAAATTGTTGTTGTTGTTAATTTGTAACTAAGCTGCATTGTAATATATTACAGCTGGTTTTATTCTATATAATTCTTCTCTGAGGATATAGATTGTGATATAGTATTATTAGAACACCTAAAATGGTTGCTTCTATTAAACTTTTCTCAATGTTTGGTTTAACCCTTTTGTGTATGGTAATAAAAAGATCCGGAAATGCCTGAATTCTTGCATTGTGATCGAAAACTAAGATTCGATTTTCTTTTTACAAGCAGCATAAGATTTGGGATAGTCCCAAATTATTTATTTTTTTAAAAAATTATTCCCCATTTTCTTTAGGAAATTTACATATTGTTACAAAGGTAGTAAAAAAACTGAATTTTAACTATTTTATACGTGAAGGTCTAAAATAAATGATACAAAAAACGAGTTGAAATATTTATTTTTAGGATGTTGAAAAATAACAAAAGAATCAGGGGATACAAATTATTACTTTACCAAAAGCTAATTTTAGGTAATAATTTACGGAAATTACGCCATGTGAAGTTATTGGTTACATATTTCTGAAAATGATATTTATAATGACATTTTATCTTCTTTTTTTGTAACTTACTGAAATGATAATTAGAAATATATACATTAAAATGTTTGTATATAAAATTTAGGAACCAGTAAAATATATTAATATGATAAAAATTAAAGAAATTAAGGAGTTATTAGGAAAAGAAGAGAATTTGCTTGATTTTTCAACTCCTAAAATCAGTAAAGAAATGTTATCTCTTCCCGGTAAAGATTTTGTTGATAATATTTTTATTCCTTCAGACAGAAACAATCGTGTTTTGGGTAATCTTACTTGGCTATACAATTCCGGAAATTTAGCCGGTACAGGTTATGTTTCTATTTTACCTGTTGACCAGGGAGTAGAACATTCCGGAGGAGCATCTTTCGCCAAAAATCCAATGTATTTCGATGACGAGAATTTAGTAAAACTGGCAATGGCTGCAGGATGTAATGGTATAGCATCTACACTTGGCGTTTTAGGCTTAGTTTCCCGAAAATATGCTCACAAGATTCCTTTTATAGTTAAACTTAATCATAATGAGTTATTGACATCACCTAACACCTTTGATCAAATTATGTTTGCATCTGTTGATCAGGCATATAATATGGGAGCTGCCGCTGTTGGTGCAACTATCTATTTTGGTTCAGCTGAATCAGACAGGCAGATTGTAGAGGTAAGTAAAGCTTTTGCTCATGCTCACGAAAAAGGAATGTTTACTATTCTTTGGTGTTATCTGCGTAACAGTGATTTCAAAAAAGATAAAGATTATCATGCTTCTGCTGATTTAACAGGACAGGCCAATCATCTTGGCGTTACAATTGAAGCAGATATTATTAAACAAAAGCTTCCTGAGAATAATGGTGGTTATCTGGCAATGAATAAAGATGGTAATAAATTTGGGAAATATGATGAGCTAATGTATACTAAATTAAGTTCTGATAATCCTATAGATTTAACGCGTTATCAGCTTTTAAATCAATATGCAGGACGTATTCCATTGATTAATTCCGGCGGAGCTTCCGGTAAAAACGATATGGCAGCAGCTGTTAGAACAGCAGTTGTTAATAAACGAGCCGGAGGAACAGGATTAATTCTTGGTAGAAAAGCCTTCCAAAAATCTTTTGAAGATGGTGTTTCTATAATTCAGGCAGTTCAATCTGTTTATCTGGAGAAATCAATAACAATTGCTTAAAAAAATAGAGGATATGTTAAAAGCTACATATCCTCTATTTTTTTATAATGGTAATTACTTTCATGTTCTCATTACCTGACAATGCACAAATAAAAGTTCGGAAAAATGATTTTGCTCATTTTAATTTAGGCGATTAATAGTAAAGAGTTTAGTCGGCAGTCATCTGCAACTGATCTTGTTTATTTTCTTATAGTCTCTACAATCAAATATCTCACTATTCTATATATTAAATGAAAGTTTTATACCTTCAATAATCATTCCCGTGCCCATAATGGCTATGATAAGTCC
>JAENXA010000302.1 GCA_016649735.1 Prolixibacteraceae bacterium
AATTGTTGTAGAGTTAGCTTTTACACTTTTACCATTGCAGGATATTTTCATATAAGAATTTCCGCGTCCGCTAATAAAATAAGTTCCTGTTTTAGGTGCTGTAACAGATCCGGTCCAGCGAATACTAAAATCACCTGTTTTTAACCTTGGATCAGGAGTTATGCCAAAATCCATAGAAAAATTAACCTGATCATCTGTTCTTGTATATAACGGAGTTCCTTTTAGTTCATTATTATTAAAATATTCTCCTTTTAGTCCCTGTTTACCGTCAGCTGTCTGAAGATAAACTGAAGGTATAACTCTAAATTCAGGGATTCCTTCTGCCAGATCGCATCCCTGAGCATAAAGAACATTAATCTTTGGTTCAACTTTATTTTTTATCCCTTCTAAAACAGTTACCGGATGCGAAGGAACTCCATTATAATTTCCCCATAAAGACTGAACATCGTTACTATTGGGACCTATAACTGCAATAGTACCTTCTTTTTTTGAAAGTGGCAGAAAATGATCCTTGTTTTTCAAAAGAACGATACTTTCACACGCAACATCTCTGGAAAACTTATTATTTGAAAGATTATCATTTACAGAATAAGGAATCTGTGCATAAGCCACGCGTTCAGGAAGATCAAACATTCCGAGTTCAAATCTCGCTGTAAATAATCTTTTTACCGAAACATCCAGATCTTTTTCTGTGATTTGTCCTTTTTCAAATGCATCCTGAAGAGAGGAATATGTCCTTCCGCAATTAAGATCACAGCCTCTTTTCAGTGCCAGAGCAGAAGCTGAAGCTGCATCGGAAACTATTTTATGAGTTTCCCATATATCTGAAATAGCATCGCAATCTGAAACAACATATCCTTTAAATCCCCATTCGTTACGAAGAATTCCATCAAGTTTATTACTGGCACAACAAGCTTCCCCGCGAAAACGATTATAGGCACCCATTACAGAAGCCACCTTGGCATCTACTACAAGGGTTCTAAATGCAGGAAGATATGTTTCTCTTAAATCTCTTTCACTAATTTCAGCATTAAAAACATGTCTTAATGATTCGGGACCTGAATGTACTGCAAAATGTTTTGCAGTTGCCACCACTTTAATGTATTTATCATCATTACCCTGAAGTCCGGAAACAAACTCTTTGCCAATCTGTCCCGTAAGATAAGGATCCTCCCCGTATGTTTCATGACCTCTTCCCCATCT
>JAENXA010000238.1 GCA_016649735.1 Prolixibacteraceae bacterium
TAAAAACTATTATTATGTCAATTGGAATATCTTTACACATTGGACTTAATGAAGTAGACAGTAATCATTATGACGGATGGAATGGCAAATTAGACGCCTGTGAAAATGATGCCAGAGATATGGAACGGATTGCCAAATCACAGGGTTTTAAAACAAATTTACTTTTAAGTAGTAAAGCAACAAGAGAAAATGTAATTTCTACTATTAATTATGCTGCAAAAATATTATCCAAAGATGATATTTTTTATCTTTCTTATTCGGGACATGGAGGTCAGCTTCCCGATTTAAACGGTGATGAGCCTGACGGGCAGGATGAAACATGGTGTCTTTATGACGGACAGTTTACCGATGATGAGCTTAATGAATTATGGTTTTTATTTTCAGCAGGGGTAAGAATTTTTGTTACTTCCGATAGTTGTCACAGCGGAACCATAATAAAAGAAGCAGGTTATCTTCCTCAGATTTTTTCACCCTTCACTCCAAGGTGTATGGATAGTCCTCATGCTTTATCAACATATTCTAAAAACATTGATTTTTACAAACCCATATTATCTTCTCTAAAACATCTTAGAGCTGATGATCTTGAATCAGAAATTATTCTTATTTCGGGCTGTCAGGATAATCAGTATTCATATGACGGTACTTTTAACGGAGCATTCACTGCAGCACTAAAACGTATATGGAACGGAGGAAAATTCAATAAAAATTATCGTAGTTTTCATAAGCAGATTCAAAATATTATGCCGGATTATCAATCTCCAAATTTTTTGACCTTTGGCAAAAGAAATCAGGAATTTGAAAATCAGAAACCTTTTACAATATAACCTAAAATCCAAAAATAAATATCTCTTACAAGACTTGAGAAGCAAATAAAACAGATCATTACATTCTCCCAAAACATATTTGTCAGACTGTCATATTTTATGATAAGGAAACTAAAATTTATTTCCTATTTTGATATTTATAATTAACTTTGCCGCATTATTTATTTCAATATTTTTAATATTTTATTTGAGATGATTTTATCAAATTAAAGGATATAGGTTACAGATAAAAAATTTGAGACTATATTACTTTTGTAATAAAAATTAAAATTACCAGAAGAAAAAATAAGAATGAAAGATATTTGTATTATTGGGTTAGGTTATGTAGGATTACCAACCGCTATAATTGCTGCCAAAAAAGGTAATTTTAATATTCTCGGAGTAGACACAAATAAAGAAATAGTTGACAAAACAAATAACGGACAACTTCATATCGAAGAATCAGGTTTAGAGACTATACTTCAGGAAACTATAAAAAGCGGAAAATTAAGAGCCTCTGTAAAGCCCAATGATTGTGACACTTATATCATAACTGTTCCTACTCCTTTTAAAGGTGATCACGAACCGGATATCTCATATGTTGAAAGTGCAACTCGTTCAATAATCCCATTATTAAAAAACGGAGATTTATTCATTATTGAATCCACTTCTCCTGTTGGGACAGTGGATAATATGGCAAAAATTATATTCAAAGAACGTCCCGAACTTAAAGGAAATATTTTTATGGCCTATTGCCCCGAAAGGATACTGCCAGGTAATGTTATTTATGAATTGTCGCATAATGACAGAACAATTGGTGGTATTAATGAAGCATCTTCTGATAAAGCCATCGAATTTTATTCTGCATTTGTTGACGGAAATTTTTATAAAACAAATACACATACAGCAGAAATGTGCAAGCTGGTTGAAAATGCTTCCAGAGACGTAAATATAGCTTTTGCCAACGAACTTTCCATTATATGCGATAAAGCCGGCATAAACGTTTACGAACTTATTACACTTGCCAATAAACACCCAAGAGTAAATATTCTGCAGCCCAGATGTGGAGTTGGCGGACACTGCATAGCTGTAGATCCATATTTTATCACTTATAATTTCCCCAAAGAATCAAAATTAATAGCAACTGCAAGAAAAGTTAACAATTATAAAGCATTGTGGTGTGCCGAAAAGATAAAAAACACTATCCTTAATTTTAAAAATAGCCACAACAGAATACCTTCCGTTGCAATGATGGGTCTGGCTTACAAACCGGATATTGATGATCTAAGAGAATCTCCTGCCAAGTTTATAGTTAGCAATATAATACAAGAATATAACAATGCTGATATTATGATTGTTGAGCCTAATCTAAAAAGCCACAATATTTATAATTTAACAAATTATAAAAAAGCCTGGGAAAAAGCCGACATAGTAGTTTTTCTTGTAGCACATAAGGAATTTAAAACATTAAAAAGCCAAAAGAACAAAGTGATTTTAGACTTTTGTCATATAAATGCAATATAGAAAAACACATATATACCAAACAAAA
>JAENXA010000253.1 GCA_016649735.1 Prolixibacteraceae bacterium
CTCCGGTATCTGTTTAAGATATCCTATCTTAATGTCGTTTGTCAGAGTTATATTTCCTGTATCTGCCGATTCTTTGCCGGACAGGATATCCATTAATGTGGATTTTCCTGCTCCGTTTTTTGCTATTAATGCTACTTTCTGGTCCTTAAATATTGTGAATGAAATATCGTTAAGGAGCATGTAGTCTGCAAATCTTTTTGAAATATGTTCTGCCTGGAGATATGGAATCATTATTAGTTCGTTTTTACTTTTTACAAAAGTATAAATTTAAATCAGATTAAATATTTAAATATCGAAAGTGTAAGGTTTAAAGGTTGCAAGTCAGTAAAAAGACAGATTTTATGTCTTTTCCTGAATTATTTTTTATTATTTTAGAATGAAAGGTAAATATTAAAAGAAGTTAGACAATACCCTTAGCGGTGATATTGATTCTGTATAACTTTGAAAGTTTATATAATATATGTATCTTTGTATATAAAAATATCAGAATCCATTTACAACTGATTTAAACATGTGAAATTCTAACATTATCGTAATATGAAATATTTAAATATGCGCAACATTGGTATGTATACACTGGCTATAATGTTCAGTACTATGTTGTTTTTTTCGACATCGTCGTGTACTCAAAATAAGAAAACAGAATCTTTCCTATCGTTAAAAAATGGGATAGGAACAGATTTTTTAATAGGTGTAGCTGTTAATACCAACGAAACCAGTGGTCTCGATACTTTAGGTGCAGCTCTGATAGCGCGACAATTTAATAGTATAGTTCCAGAAAACTGTATGAAATGTGCTGAAATTCATCCGGAAGAAAATCGTTTTTCCTGGGAAAGTGCGGATCAATATGTAGATTTTGGTGTTAAACATCATATGTTCATTATAGGACATTGTTTGATATGGCATAGCCAACTGGCGCCATGGTTTTGTGTAGATTCTATTGGAAGAGATGTTTCACCATCTGTTCTGAAACAACGCATGAAATTTCATATTTCAACTATAGTCAGTAGATATAAAGGTCGTGTTAAAGGCTGGGATGTTGTTAACGAAGCTCTTCTTGATGATGGTTCTTATAGAAATAGTAAATTTTATCAGATTTTAGGAGAGGAATTTATTCCTTACGCCTTTAAATGTGCTCATGAGGCTGACCCTCAAGCTGAACTTTATTATAATGATTATTCGCTTTTTCTGCCTTCTAAACAACAGGGTGTTCTTCATATTGTGAAGTCGATTCGAGATTACGGAGCTATGATTACTGGTATCGGCATGCAGAGCCATTTTACTATGGACGGACCTTCTATATCCCAAGTACAGACAGCTATCGACACGCTTTCTTCCACAGGCTGTAAGCTAATGATTACAGAATTTGATCTATCAGTCTTACCTTTTCCAAATGATATAAATGGAGCCGGCATAGAGCAAACTGAAAAATATTCAATACAATATAATCCCTATACTAAATCACTTCCGGATAGTATAGAACAAGTTTGGAGTACACATATGAAAGATTATTTTGATTTATATCGTTCTAATAAATCTAAAATAGAACGCGTAACTATTTGGGGACTTACTGATAAAAGTTCGTGGCGCAATGACTGGCCAATTTTAGGAAGAACTGATTATCCAACACTTTTTAACCGTGATTATACTGCAAAACAGTTTACTAAGACTCTGATGAGATAGCTCTTTATTTTTGGTTAGGTAATAAATTCGATAAAATTCGCAAGGAATTATCTATTACGCATTTATATAAGTTCGAATCGGTTGTTATGCAAGTAATCCTTAATCACCATAGCTGATGCTATGGTGATTAAGGATTACTTGCTAATTTTTTGTTGTTTGAATGTTCATTACGATATTTCCCTGCAGAATTTAGGATATATTATTTTTTAAAAAAATAACTGACATATATTTTGATAGTCTCATATGAAAATATACATTTGTAAAATTAAACAGTTGTTTAAAACAGTTGTTTAATATAAATGTCAGAATAATATAGAATATGGAGATTAAGAATAATTTAATGGGGACATCTTTAGAAAAGCAAAAAAAGAAAGTTGATAAAA
>JAENXA010000274.1 GCA_016649735.1 Prolixibacteraceae bacterium
ACACCCAGTGCCTGATAAAGTGCCGGGCTTACTTTTTTTAAGATAATCTCTACCATCTGAACAAGAAAGGCGATAACTAAAATAAATGTTATGGTCTGAAGATATGCTACATTCAGAGGATTTAGAATGTACATTTTGGTAAGATAGGTAACTATCGTGGAAACAACCATGACAAACATAACGGCTCCTGACATTCCAACTGCCGTGGATGTTTTTTTGGAAACTCCGAGAAACGGACAGATTCCCAAAAATTGTGTCAATACAATGTTATTGACAAATATCGCTGATATGACAATAATTATATATTCCATTTTTAATATATTAAGCTTTTTTAATTTTATTGATAATTGCCATAAGATAACCAAGAACTATAAAAGCACCAGGTGCTAATACAAAGAGCAGTATGCCGTAATGATCGGAATAAATCTGGAATCCGAATATTTTACCACTTCCTAAAAATTCACGAATAGCTCCCAGAAGGGTAAGTGACATTGTAAATCCAAGTCCCATTCCAAGTCCGTCCAAAACTGAAGAAAGTACATTGTTTTTAGATGCGAATGCTTCGGCACGTCCAAGAACGATACAGTTAACAACAATTAAAGGGATGAATATCCCCAGACTCTTGTATAGGGAAGGGGTGTATGCCTGCATACAAAGTTCCACAACTGTAACAAATGATGCGATAATTACAATATAGGATGGTATATGTACTTTATCAGGAATTCCGTTTCTTACTATAGAAATAACCATGTTTGACATAACCAGTACAAAGGCTGTGGCAAGTCCCATTCCCATACCATTTATGGCTGAAGTGGTTACACCTAAAGTAGGACACATTCCCAGTAGAAGTGTGAATGTAGGGTTTTCCTTTATAAAACCTTTAGTGAAATTTTTCCATTGATTCATTGTTTTCCTCCTTTTAGATTTGAATCATTATTTGCAGCGAATGATACAATATATTGTTTATAAGCTCTTTTTACTGCTTCCAGAAATGCTCTTGATGTAATGGTAGATGCAGTCATTGCATCAATATCTCCGCCGTCTTTATTAACAGTGAAGTTTATTTTACCTGGATTCTTACCAATTATGTTCCTTTTGGGATGTGTTATATCTTTGAACCATGTGGTCATTCTTGCACCCAAACCGGGAGTTTCCTGGTGTTTTAAGACTTGATATCCGAAAATATTGCCATCGGGTTTAAATCCTACCATCATCTCAAT
Source organism: Prolixibacteraceae bacterium (assembly GCA_016649735.1). GTDB lineage: Bacteria > Bacteroidota > Bacteroidia > Bacteroidales > Prolixibacteraceae > JAENXA01. The sequence continues at coordinate 1,221 of JAENXA010000274.1, forward strand.
TAATCCACCGAATCCTTTATTCGTGGTTGTTTTTACAGCCATTCCTACAAGTTCTTTTGATTTGTTATATGCGGGGAAGAATTCAAGACTATCTCCTCCGTCTTCGGGAGCTATCATTTGAGATTTTCCCAATGTGTTAAATTCAGGCAGAATTGCCTTTAGGGCGGCTTCCTGAGTTTTTTCTGCAGCTTTTTCTATAGGGGCTTTTGTTATATTATAAACAAAACCCAGAATTGCAGCAGAAAAAAATGTTACCAGAAAGAGCACCAAAACCATATTTAAAAATGAGTCTTTTTTTGTAGCCATTATTTTTTTCCTCCAAATCTTTTTGGTTTAATATGTGCATTGATCAACGGAGTAAAGCCGTTCATAATTAAAATAGCGAATGATACTCCTTCGGGATATGATCCGAAATTTCTGATGAGTACAGTGATTACACCAATGCCGATGCCATAGATAAGTTGTCCTTTAACGGTCATAGGAGAGGTAACCAT
>JAENXA010000204.1 GCA_016649735.1 Prolixibacteraceae bacterium
AATGAACATGATAATTGCGGGATCGGATTTGTTGCTAATATAAAAGGAAAAGCATCGCATGATATTGTTATACGGGGATTGGAAGTTCTAAACAATATGGAACACCGTGGAGCTAAAAGTGCTGATAACTCTACCGGAGACGGGGCAGGAATTTTAATACAGATTCCTCATGCTTATTTTAAAGAAATTTTAGACGAAAAATTGCCCGAACCAGGTAAGTACGCTACGGGACTTATTTTTCTTCCTCAGGATAAAGACGAAGCAGATATATGTCTTGATATTCTTAATAAACGTATTAAGGAAGAGGGCCTGAAACTTATTTTATACAGGGATGTACCTGTAGATCATTCGGTTCCGGGAGAAATAGCCAGGCGTTCTGAACCTGTTATAAAACAGATTTTTGTTCAGGGAGATATGGAGCAGGATGCTCTTGAGAGAAAATTATATGTTATAAGGAAACTTACAGAACATGAGATCGCAAAATCTGATCTTAAACAAAAAGACGTTTTTTATCAGCCTACATTTTCCTCAAAAGTAATGCTTTATAAAGGGATGTTTACTGGTGCTCAGCTGAAAAGTTATTTTAAAGATTTTAGTCATGAAAATTTTGAATCGGCTATTTCACTTGTACATTCACGGTTTAGTACTAACACTTTTCCTGCATGGGCACTTGCTCAGCCATTTCGTTATATTGCCCATAATGGGGAAATCAATACGGTTCGTGGAAATAGAAAATGGATACAGGCAAAGGAAGCCATCCTTAAATCAGATGTTTTTGGTGACGATTTAAAGAAAGTACTGCCTATCATTGAAGAAGAAAGATCAGATTCTGCTTCTTTTGATAATGTGCTGGAATTTCTTCATATGACAGGACGGTCTCTTCCTCACTCCCTGTGTATGATGATTCCTGAATCTTATAACGATAAAAATCCGATACCGCAGAGTCTTAAAGATTTCTACGAATATCATTCCACAATTATGGAACCGTGGGATGGTCCTGCTTCCATTGTTTTTACAGACGGAAGGTATATAGGCGGAACATTAGACAGAAACGGATTGCGTCCTTCGAGATATGTTATTACCAAACATGATTTGGTTGTAATGGGATCAGAAGTTGGGGTACAGTCTTTTCCTGCTGAAGAAATTAAGGAAAAAGGTCGCCTGCGACCAGGGAAAATTATGCTCATAGATACAAAACTGGGTATTATAATTCCTGATAAAGAAGTTAAGGATCAGTTAAGTCAGAGAAATCCATACGGAATGTGGCTTAAAGAAAACCGCATACAGTTGAACGATATTAAAGTAAAGAAACATGTTTCTCCGGATGTTGATGATTTTGAAACTTTATCAAAAGTTTTTACATATTCCAAGGAGGACATGTACGATCTGATAGCGGATATGTGCGGAAGTGGAAAAGAACCTGTCTCTTCAATGGGAAATGATACTCCCCTGGCTATTTTTTCAGATAAACCGGAACGTTTTTTCAATTATTTTAAACAGATTTTTGCTCAGGTTACAAATCCTCCTATTGATTCTATTCGAGAGGGATTGGTGATGTCTTTAACAAGTTATTTAGGTTCTGTACATTCAAATATATTGATGGATAGCCCTGAACATTGTAAACTTATTAAGTTTTACAGTCCTCTTATTACAAATACTGATCTTGGAAAGATCAAGGATATGAAAGATGAGATGTTTTCTCATCAGATTATCCCTATGGTATTTCCTGTAAAAGAAGGAGAAGAGGGATTCCGTAAAGCATTTACAAAAATGCTTGAAATGGCTGAGAAATCAGTTGATGAAGGTAAAAACTTTATTATTTTATCTGATAAGAATATAGATAAAAATTATTCACCTTTCCCATCTTTACTTGCCGTTTCGGCTGTTCATCATTATCTGATTGAAAAGAAAAAAAGAACTCAGGTAGGTATTATTGTTGAAACAGGAGAACCCCGTGAGGTTAATCATTTTGCACTTTTACTTAGTTATGGAGCCAGTGTAATTAATCCGTATATGGCATTTGCATCTATTGAATATATGCTAAAAGAAGGGAAGATAAAAGGTACATACGAAGAAGCAAGGGATAATTATTTAAAAGCTGTTGATAAGGGAATATTAAAGATCATGTCCAAAATGGGCATTTCTACCATTCGTTCTTATCAGGGAGCTCAGATGTACGAAGCTGTAGGAGTAAGCAAAGAATTAATAGATAAATATTTTTCAGGAACACTCTCTCGTATAAGTGGAATAGGACTTGATGAAATTTACGAGGAATATCGTCGTATGCATGATAAAGCCTATGAAATAACTCCGGTGAAGGAGATGTTCAGGTTTGAAAATACAGGTGTATACGCATGGAGAAAATTCGGAGAACATCATGCGTGGAATCCAAATTCTATATCTCTGCTGCAGTGGGCTACAAGAAGTAATGATTATAAAAAATATAAGGAATACAGCCAGCGTGTTCAGCAGGATAATCATTTCCCGGATTTTATAAGGGGATGCTTTAATGTAAAGAAGAATCCTATTCCTATTGATCAGGTTGAGCCTGTAGAAAATATAATGATGCGTTTTGTTACCGGTGCTATGTCTTATGGAGCTATAAGTGATGAGGCTCATGAAATTATAGCAACGGCTATGAACACAATCGGAGGAAGAAGTAATACAGGAGAAGGAGGAGAGAGACCTGATCGTTTTGGTACTATTACACAAAGTGCTATTAAACAGGTTGCATCCGGACGTTTTGGTGTTACAAATAATTATCTGATTAATGCCCATGAAATACAAATTAAGATAGCTCAGGGTGCAAAACCAGGAGAAGGAGGACAGCTTCCAGGATATAAGGTTAATGAAATTATTGCAAAAACACGTAAATCAACTCCAGGAATTACACTTATTTCACCTCCGCCTCATCATGATATATATTCAATTGAGGATCTGGCGCAATTGATTTATGATCTTAAAGTTACCAATCCAAAGGCTAAAGTTTCAGTAAAACTGGTTTCAGAAGGTGGTGTGGGAACTGTTTCTGC
>JAENXA010000236.1 GCA_016649735.1 Prolixibacteraceae bacterium
AAAGTTATAAGGTTGAAAGTCACAAAGTCAAAAACATTGTAACCGCAACTAATAAAATTTTTTATATATGAAGTCTTTTAAGAGAACATTGGTTACAACGGCCCTTCCATATGCAAACGGGCCTGTTCATATTGGTCATTTGGCCGGAGTTTATATTCCTGCCGATATTTATGTCCGGTATTTGCGGCTGAAAAATGAGGATGTACTTTTCATCGGAGGATCGGATGAACATGGTGTTCCCATTACTATAAAGGCAAAAAAAGAAGGTGTTTCTCCTCAGGATATTGTAGACAAGTATCATAAAATTATCAAAGATTCTTTTGAAAAATTCGGTATCTCTTTTGATATATATTCCAGAACTACATCTAAAACTCATACAGAAGTAGCTTCAAAAATTTTCAAAAAGCTTTATGATGAGGGGAAATTTATAGAGCAGACAACAGAACAGTACTACGACGAAGAGAATAGACAATTCCTTGCGGACCGTTATATTATGGGAACATGTCCCAAATGCGGATATGATAAGGCTTATGGCGATCAGTGTGAACATTGCGGTTCGGCTATAAGTCCTACAGAACTTATTAATCCACGCTCAACTATAAGTGGCAACGCTCCTGTTTTAAGAAAAACAAAACACTGGTTTCTTCCTCTGAATGATTATGAACCATGGTTGAAAAAATGGATTCTTGAAGGGCATAAAGAATGGAAACCTAATGTATACGGACAATGTAAAAGCTGGCTTGACGGTAGTTTGCAGCCAAGGGCTGTAACCCGGGATCTTAACTGGGGAATTCCTGTTCCTATTAAAGGAGCGGAAGGGAAAGTGCTTTATGTCTGGTTTGATGCTCCAATTGGTTATATTTCTGCTACAAAAGATCTTACACCTGACTGGGAAAAATACTGGAAAGATCCTGAAACCCGTCTGATTCATTTTATAGGGAAAGACAATATTGTCTTTCATTGTATTATCTTTCCTGCTATTTTAAAGGCAGAGGGGAGCTATATTTTACCTGATAATGTTCCGGCAAATGAGTTTTTAAATCTTGAAGGAGATAAAATATCAACTTCACGTAACTGGGCAGTCTGGTTGCATGAATATCTTGAAGATTTTTCGGGTAAGGAAGATGTACTTAAATATGTTCTTACTGCAAATGCTCCGGAAACAAAAGATAATGATTTCACATGGAAAGATTTTCAGAAACGTAATAACAATGAACTGGTGGCAATTCTGGGAAACTTTATTAATAGGACACTTGTTTTAACTCAGAAATATTACGAAGGAGTAATTCCTGAACCGGAAGTTTTAAATGACGAAGACAAGAAGACTCTTGCGGAAATAACAAATCTTAAAGCCCTGGTAGAAAAGAGTCTGGATAATTTTCGTTTTCGTGAAGCATTAAAAGAAGCTATGGATCTTGCCCGTCTGGGGAATAAATATCTTGCTGATCAGGAACCATGGAAAACATATAAGAAAGATGCTGAAAGAACAAAATCCATTATGTATGTAAGTTTGCAAATTGCGGCTAACCTAACTATTATGATGGAACCGTTTTTACCGTTCAGTATGAATAAACTCAGAAGATTGATTAATCTGGAAAAACATGACTGGTGCGATCTTGGTCTTACTGATTTATTAAAGCCGGGTCATAAGATAAATAATCCGGAACTTTTATTCGAAAAAATTGAAGATGAGGCTATAAATGCGCAGATAAAAAAGCTGCAGGATACAAAGAAGACTAATTTGCTGGAAAATTCTGAAGTAAAGCAGGCTAAGGAATCATGCTCTTATGATGATTTTTCAAAAATGGATATTCGTACCTCAACGATTCTGGAAGCTGAGCTTGTTCCCAAAACGAAGAAACTTATGAAGCTTAAAGTTGATACCGGAATTGATAAGAGGACTATAGTTTCAGGAATTGCTGAATATTTTAAACCCAAAGATATTATTGGAAAACAGGTTTTGGTTTTGGTTAATCTGGAACCCAGAAAATTGAGAGGGATAGAGTCTAAGGGTATGATTTTGATGGAAGAAAGCGGTGACGGTTCTTTAAATTTTGTAGTTCCTGAAAAAAAGGTTAAAAACGGATCTGAGGTGAGATAATAATGATAATTAAAACATCGGATCGTATTTCGGTCCGAATCTGTAAATTGCAGTACTGAACCTTTTGGTTCGGATCGGTAGTTTACCCTATTATAAAGAAACCGTTTTTGTACGCAAAGACGGTTTCGCTGTTTTAAAGGAAATATTTGTTTACAGTTACCATTAAGAAAAAAAGTGATAATTCTATTATTTTTATTAATCTTATGAAAGAAAATATTTTAGTCTGAATTTTAGATCTTGTTACTAAAATTGACATAATTCCTAATAACTTGTATGATAATGAAAGAGATAAAAAAAATAT
>JAENXA010000171.1 GCA_016649735.1 Prolixibacteraceae bacterium
AATACACCAAGTGATGTTCCGGGATATTTTGCGACAGCTTTAGGGTATAAAATTTCACCAACTTTAAGAGCGAGTGTGGAGTTTCATTCTTTTAATGACAAAAATGCCAGAATGGCATCTGTAATTGATGAAACAAATTCTACCGCAACGAAAATAGTATCCGAAAACAAACAAAAATTTTTAGATCATAATACACGAGAATATCTTATAGGTTGTGAATATGATATTACTAAACATGTTACTATAAGTGGAAGTTATCAATATACCGATTACGGTCTAAGTGATAATTTTCAGCAACAAACGTCATTTAGCTGCAATTCCTATTCTATTGGTTTTGGTACCCGTATTAAAATGTCTGAAAAACTAAATTTGAATATTGGATACATGATTTCAAATTATAAAGATTATACAAAGAATCAAACAAATTACGCTTCTCCGTCAATTCCATTTTCAGGAACCGATATTTACTCACGAACCAATAAAGTTTTTGCATTCGGAGTGGATTATAAATTCTAAAAAAATAGGTTACAAAGTCTTTGGTTGATAGCAATATTTCTCAAAAAAATAATCAGTTATAGAAGAAGAAAAGGTAAATCTTATGTACTTTTGAAAGAAAATTAACAGGAACTAAATATACTTTTTTATTGAAAACAGGTGTTGTCATAAAGTCAACAGGAAGCTGGTACAGTGTTAAAATAGATTCTGAAGAAATCATAGATTGCAAGATCAAAGGTACTTTCAGAATGAAAAATATCAGAAGCACAAACCCGGTAGCTGTAGGTGATCATGTTAATTTAGAGTTAGCAGTGGAGTCTAATGCACCTGCTTCTGGAAATCATACCGGCATTATCACCGAAATTCTGGAGAGAAAAAATTATATTATAAGAAAATCACCAAATCTTTCAAAGGAATCACAAATACTTGTCTGTAATGTAGATCATGCCTTTCTGGTAGTTACAATAAATTTTCCGGTTACCACAACTACATTTATAGACCGTTTTCTGGTAACAGCCGAAGCTTATCAAATTCCATGTACACTGGTTTTTAATAAAATAGACAGATATAATTTAGAACAAAAATCCAGAATGAATATGCTTATTGACTTATATAAAGAAATAGGCTATACTTGTATTATAACGTCTGCAAAAGAAAAAAAAGGACTTGATGTACTGAAAAACATGATGAAAAATAAAATTAATGTTTTTTCAGGACACTCCGGTGTTGGTAAATCTACTTTAATTAATATAATTGAACCAGATCTTGATTTAAAAACCGATGAAATTTCAACCATAAATAAAACAGGAAAACATACTACTACCTTTTCTGAAATGTATCCTCTTCATTTTGGAGGTTATATTGTAGATACACCCGGAATAAAAGGTTTTGGTGTTCTGAATATGAAAAAAGAAGAAATTGGCCGATATTTTCCTGAAATATTAAAAAGGATGTCAAAATGTCAATATTCAAATTGCACTCATACTCATGAACCAGGTTGTGAAATAAAAAAAGCATTAAAGGAAAATGAAATTGCCGAAAGTAGATACCATTCTTATCTGGGACTACTTGAAGATGACGAAAGATACAGATATTAATTTATTCCGACATTTTTTTAAACAAAAAAACAAGCTAAAAATATTAGCCTAATATTTTGTATATCAACGTTTTAATTTAAAATAATCAAATATTTTAACCGCTTTAGAATCGCCTATTTTAGAAGCCACTGCATCATAGGTCGATTTTTTTAAATTATCAAGGCTTTTAAATTCATTAAAAAGACATTCTATTGTCTTTTTCCCTATTCCAGAAATTTTTTCAAGTTCCGAAGTAATAAAACTATCAGATCTCTTTTTTCGATGAAAAGTAATTCCAAAACGATGAGCTTCATCACGAGCTCTTTGAATAACTTTTAAGGTCTGTGAATTTTTATTAAGATATAAAGGAAAAGAATCTCCCGGAAAATAAATTTCTTCAAGTTTTTTAGCTATTCCAATTATAGTAATTTTTCCTCTTAGTCCTAAATCCTCAAGAGCCTTCAGTCCCATGCCTAATTGCCCTTTTCCTCCATCTACAATAATTAGCTGAGGTAATTCCTTTTCTTCTTCAATAAGCCTCTTATATCTTCTGTAAACAACTTCTTTCATAGAAGCAAAATCATCTGCACCAATAACCGTTTTAATAAGAAAATGTCTGTATTCACGCTTTGCAGGTCTTGTATTTTTAAATACTACACAGGAAGCTACAGGATTAGTTCCCTGCAAATTAGAATTATCAAAACATTCAATATGCGAAGGAAGCTCCTTTAATCTAAGATCCTTCTTCATTCCTTCAAGTACTTTTATATATGAAGATTCTGATTGATTAAGAAACATTTGTTTTTCTTTTTCCAATCTTGAAAATTTAGCATTTCTTATAGATAAATCAATCAACTTCTTCTTTTCTCCTCTTACCGGTACACTAAAAGATATATTTTCTAAAGAAATTTTAGGATCAAAAGGTACAAGCAATTGTTTTGATTCAGATTTAATTTTCTGCCTTATATCTACAATGGCATAAGAGAGTAATTCTTCCCTTGTTTCTTCCAAAACACTCTTCAATTCCATTGTATAAGTTTGAACAATTGCACCATTTATTACTTTCAAATAATTAACAAAAGCTACTTTATCTTTCTGATCAAAACCAAATACATCAACATTAGAAATAGTAGAACTAACAACAGTGGATTTATTCTTAAATTTTTCAAGAACGTCTATCTTTTTTTTAATTTCATTAGCTCCTTCAAAATTATATTCCTCAGAATATTTATTCATTATTTCTTTTAAATAAAGAATAACTTTAAATACATTCCCTTTAAGTATATTTCTTATTCCATAAATATATTCATTATATTCTTCTTCATCCTGAAGTCCTACGCATGGTCCCTTGCAATTTTTAAGATGATATTCAAGGCAAACTTTAAACTTTTTAGATTTAATATTCTCTTTAGAAAGACAATTATTACAATTCCGTAATTTATATAAATTTTTAAATAAATCCAGTAATATTTTTACCTGGTAAACCATTGGGAATGGTCCAAAATAAGAAGAACCGTCCTTTATAACACGTCTTGTACTAAAAACTCTTGGAAATCTTTCATTTTTAATTACTATCCATGGATATGTTTTACTATCCTTTAATAATATATTATAACGTGGTTGATATTTTTTAATTAAACTATTTTCCAGTAACAAAGCATCCTGCTCTGTATCTACCACCATATGTTTTATTTCAGCGATTTTACTTACTAAAATTGCAGTTTTTCTATCATCGGCATTCCCAATAAAATAAGAAGAAACTCTCTTTTTTAAATTTTTGGCCTTCCCTACATATATTATTTTACCTGTAGAATCAAAATATTGATAAATACCGGGGTTTTTAGGTAAAACAGATATTTGTTTTTTTAAATATTCTATTCTTTTATTAATCATATTTTAGGTTCTTATTTTGCTATTCTAATTTATGGCTAAAATACTTTAGTAATCAATATAAAATAATAATCTATTACATATATTTATGTTATTATATAAGTAGCAGAAAAGGGAATAAAAACAATTTATATTATTTATTACAATTTATAAGTAAATCAAAAAACAGAGCAATAAAATATAAAAGAATAATTTTAATATAGTGTTCCACGTGGAACGCTATATTTTACCTTCCCATCATAATTAAAAGAACATTAATATCAGAAGGACTTATTCCTGGAATTCTACTTGCTTGTCCTATTGTTTTCGGATTTATCTTTTCCAATTTTTGTCTACCTTCTGTTGAAATAGATTTTATTTTAGAATAATC
>JAENXA010000245.1 GCA_016649735.1 Prolixibacteraceae bacterium
ACCGGTTAATTTAACGACTTCACAATGGAAAAGGATTCTATCCAGAAGAGCAGAAGCCAGTACTTCGTCGTCCAGAAGTTCTGCCCATTCCTGAGGACTTTTGTTTGTTGTAATTATTATTGAACATTTTTCATAAATTATATTTAATAAATTAAAAAATCCTATAGCATCTGCTTTATTCATAGGGAAAAGCATCACATCATCTATTGCTATTAAATGCGCCTTTGTAAGGCGTTTGTAAGCATTCATAGCAGAAGATGTAATATCTTTAAGCTTTATTATTTCAATGATTTCTCCCATTGTTTTAAAATATGCGGAATAGCCCATTTTAGCAGCATCATAAACAAGACCGGTAGCTATAAAAGTTTTTCCAATACCGCAAGGTCCCATTAAAACCATATTATAATTATTTTCCATCCATACAAGAGTTCTAAGTTCTTGTAATTCATGTTTATGTATTCCGGCATCATGATTAAAATCATAGTTGTCTAAATCATGATTCGGAGGTAATGAAGCACTTTTAATTCTTGATAGTTCTTTCTTTTTTTGTTTAAAATCAACTTCATTTTTTAATAATCCGTAGAGAAAATCAATATATTCAACCTTGTCTATTTGTGCCTGATGTATTGGAATCTCCGGATTTTGCTTTAATACATTAAGATTCAACGATGCAGCGTATTCTTTTAATTCTTCTATCTTTCTCATTTGATTATTTTTTGGTAAGTATTGATGTCGCTTTTCTCCGGTATATAATAAGTGCCGGGAGCTGTTTCGTTTATTTTGGGATCTTTAAAACAACACTTCTGAGTCTTCTCATTATCCTTATTTTTAGCTATTTCACAGAAGCTTTTAGCATTATATATGCATTCCTTTATACAAAAATCTAAAGCTGTTTCCAGACTTTCTTTAGAGTATTTATTGGCTTTTCTTTCAAAAAATAAAAGATTATCCTTAAAGTATCTGGGTTTATCTTTATTGATTAATTTTAAGAACTGTGAAGCTTTATCTCCAGAACCTAATATCCCGATAACTTTTTCCCTTAATTCATCTATTGTTTTATCTTTTCTGCGTTTATGATCCTTAATAAGTATAAACTGACCTTTCATATTAGGTATATTATGAATGGCTATTTCTGTATCATAAACATCATTTATATGTAGTTTATCACCATCAGGATAGATTTTAACTTTTGTGTTTTTACCTTTATAAGTACCTATAGGTAAAGAATAAATATTACCATTATATTTAATCGTATTATCTTGTAAAACAACATGTTCCTTGTATAATTTTATATTCTTCTCTATCCCTATTTTCATAGGATGTAGATATTCTTTTTCCTTTTCTAATTCCTCTAATGGTATTAGTTTAGTTGTTTCGTGAACCTTCCCGTTTCCGGTTCTTATAAGCCATTTCTGAGCTAGTTCATTCAGTACATTTATATTTTTAAATATGCGCCCCATTAAAAAGTTATATTTGATAAATTTTATAACATTTTCAATTTTTCCTTTTGATTGTGGGTCTCTTATTTTACAAAAGACAGTCTTGAAAGATTCTTGTGCACAGTAACTTGCAAATTCTTCCGTCAATAAAATATCTCCACAATTTTGATCCTTATTAAAAACACTATCATTATCATAAAGTATTTGTTTGGGGTAACCACCAAAGTATTCAAAAGCTAATTGATGTGCGTAAATAGCTGTTTTACTGGTAAATGGTATGGTCTGAAAATAAACATGTTTTGCTCTTGATCTTGCTAATACAATAGACATAAAATAAACTTTTATATCTAATTGATTAACTGTTAACATGTTCATGCTACCAAAATCTACCTGTGCCCATTCACCATAAGGGGTATCTTCCCATTTTGACATTTGACGTATTTTTTTTGATGATTTTAAATATCCATATTTCTTCCTTACTTCTTCAACATAATTAAATACTGTTTTAGAGCATGCATCAATTTTGTTCCCAAATTTCTCTTTAAGTTTATCCTCTATATTAGTGCTGGATAACTCAGAACAAAATTCTAATTTCTCTTTAATAAAATCCTCATACTCTGTTAGTTTTTTTACTCTTTTTATATTATTTAGACTTTTTCTATATGTGTCTAAATCCATGTTTGATAATCGTTTAACAGTACGATAATCTATTCCGGTTTTTTTTGAAACCTGACTATAACTCAAA
>JAENXA010000185.1 GCA_016649735.1 Prolixibacteraceae bacterium
ACACTAACTCTGAATATCACAAAAGAAAAAAAATATACACGAAATATTGGATTTAAGGTAAATACAACTGACGCCGCCTCATTACTACTTAATTTTACACATAAAAATTACGCCAATGTTTTTGGATATTTTTCAGCAAGTGCCGAACTATCTGCAAATCCAAGTGTAAGTCTTACTGCTGAAAGTACAAAAGATGATCTGCCATGTTTCGGGATAAACCTTAAAGGTAAACATCAAAAATACAGCATTCATGAAAATGGTCAGAAAAACATCGATGCCGATCTTTATTATGCTTCAGGGGATCTATACTTATATCAGTCTTTTCTGACAAAATATAATGCCGGATTTGGAATAAAGGAGGAATATTTCAACGGAGATGTTTTCTCAAGAGGAGATAATTCACAGTCTTTACAATCAGGTAAAATTAAAACATTTAATACAAATTTATATCTGTATTTCTCTTTTGATAATCTGGATGATTTTTATTTCCCTAAAAAAGGAACAAGTCTATATTCTGAAATGAGTTTTGACACAAATATAGAATTCAAGAACATTTCTCCTTCTCTGTTAATAAGACTAAGAAATATTATTCCAATAAGTGATAAATCTGCTCTTCTTTTTAATTTTTACAGTCGATATCAATTCGATACTAATTATCCTGAAACAAAATCTACACTTATAGGAGGAGACTGTTATTCGAAATATTTCAGTTATCATCTGCCCTATATAGGAGCCTCACCTGTAATCATGGCAGACCGTTTTACAACAATAGAACTTATCGGACTAAGAGAAAAGGTGGCAAAAACAAAATATGTTTCCCTCCTCTTTAATGCCTTACAAGAAGACGATTCTTTAATTCCTGACAAAAACAGTTCCTACACATGGGGAGGCGGAATAAGATTATCTATGGAAACATTATTCGGACCAGTAGAAATGAGTATAGGATATTCAGATTTAAGCAACGGGCTGGCCTTTTCTGCAAATCTGGGACTCTGGTTTTAATTTATTTAGGCATACAATCAACCGGTTGTGTCTCTGCATCCAAATGATCAATATTATTCTTTTCAATAATCTTTACTTTCCCATCAGGATAAAGTTCAAAACGACTGACGCCAGTATTTTTAGGCTCTTCCCATGAAAAAAAATCAGATTCCGGCTTATTAAATAATACCGTTAAAATAGCCTTTATAAAACTTCCGTGAGTTACCACCATAACCTTTTTACCTTCATCATTCATCTGTATTTTGGAAACTACAGTTTTTGCACGATCAATCATATCCTTAGTAGTCTCCGCACCTTCGGGCAAATAACTCCAGTTCCAGTTCCTGGGAAAGGGCTTACCTTCCCACGAAGACATAAAACGTTCCCTTAACAAAGGTTCCTTTATAATATTCCATTCGGGATGAAAAGAAAGAATAGCTTTTGAAGTTTCCAGTGCACGGTACAAATCACTTGAATAAAAAACGTCCGTAGTTTCGTCCTTTAACCTTTCCGCCAATTTTTCCACTTGTTTTAGCCCTTTAGGTGATAATTTACCGGGTTGCTGTCCCTGTACTAACTTATGTAAATTTTGTATAGTTTCTCCGTGTCTAATTATAGTTAAGTAAATCATTACATTAATTTATATATCATATTCTATATCTGAGTGTATAATATCAGAAAACAGATTAATAATCTATAAATCTGTTTTCTAATCCATTTTCAGGTGCTTAATACAAAAGTTCAGAGCATAAAGCTTCATTAATATATTCAGAAACTCATTTAGCTCCAAACCTCTATTACACTGACAGACTTATTCTACTCTTTTTTTCTTTGGAGGATAATCCAGATTATAATGAAGACCACGGCTTTCTTTTCGTTCAATAGCCATACGCATAATTAAATAACCAACATTAATAATATTCCTCAGTTCACATATATCACGTGATGCCACAGAACGTTTAAAAAGACTTTCTGTCTCCTCATAAATAATATCAAGACGATCCCATGCACGTTTTAACCGTAAATTTGAACGAACAATTCCAACATAAGTAGACATAATCTGCTGCACTTCCTTTGTACTCTGAGTAATCAAAACCATCTCTTCGGGAGAACTTGTTCCCTCATCATCCCACTCAGGAATGTTATCCTGAAAAGACAAAGAATCAATAATTTTCATACTATGTTGTGCCGCAGCATTAGCATATACGGCTGCTTCTATCAAAGAATTAGAAGCCAATCTATTGCCTCCGTGAAGACCGGTACATGAACATTCACCTACAGCGTAAAGACGATTAATGGATGAACAACTATTTAAATCAACTTTTATACCTCCGCAAAGATAATGAGCCGCCGGAGCAACAGGAATAAAATCTTTGGTAATATCTATCCCAAGACTCATACATTTCTTATAAATATTCGGAAAATGTTTTTTTGTCTGCTCAGGATCTTTATGAGTAACATCTAAACAAACATGATCATCTCCACGATTCTTCATCTCGTTATCAATAGCCCTGGCTACAATATCACGGGGAGCAAGAGATAATCGTTTATCATATTTCTGCATAAATTCTTTGCCATCCAGTGTACGAAGAACGCCCCCGTATCCACGCATAGCTTCAGTTATCAAAAAAGACGGACGATCTCCGGGATGGAAAAGTGCTGTAGGATGAAACTGAACAAATTCCATATCCTTTACTGTTCCCTTTGCACGATAAACCATTGCGATACCATCTCCTGTTGCCACCAACGGATTGGTTGTAGTCTGATAAACAGCACCTACTCCACCGGTTGCCATTAAAGTAACCTTAGAAAGGAACGTATCAATTTTTCCGGTAGCCATATCCATAATATATGCCCCGAAACATTGAATATCTTTAGTCTTACGTGTTACTGTCACTCCAAGATGATGCTGTGTAAGTATTTCAATGGCAAAATGATTCTCAAAAACAGTAATATTCGGATTTTCTTTTACGTCCTTTATAAGACTATCCTGAATTTCTGCACCTGTATTATCCTTATGATGCAAAATACGAAACTCTGAATGTCCTCCTTCACGGTGAAGATCAAAATTTCCTTTATCGTCTTTATCAAAATTAACACCCCAGTTTACCAGTTCTCTTATCTGTTCCGGAGCATCCTGAACAACTTTCCTAACAGCTGCAGGATCACTAAGATAATCACCGGCAATCATAGTATCTTTTATATGCTTTTCGAAATTATCAACCAAAAGATTGGTCACGGATGCAACTCCTCCCTGAGCAAAATAAGTATTTGCCTCTTCAAGGCCTGACTTACAAATCAGTGCCACAGTGCCCTTAGCAGCAACCTTTAACGCAAAACTCATTCCGGCAATTCCGGAACCAATTATTAAAAAATCGTATTTCTTTACCATTTTATTTTCGTTTTACACAGATATAAAAATTCAAAATTAACTTTTATATCTTTTGGTAAGGTCATAAACCATCTTTTTTGCTAAAAAA